>JAJFVI010000153.1 GCA_021371895.1 Eubacteriales bacterium
TTAAACGGCGCTGTGATAGCGAAGACGAACTTCCACACGGTATCCAGCGCGGGGATCAGGCTTTGCCCCATAGCGATGATCTGTTCCACCGGCATGTGGTACGCCACCCCGTAAAACGGAATCAGAATATACACGTTGGAAAGCACTCCCGCGACGGTGGCGCACACGCCGCCTACCACCATGCCCACCAGCGCGCCGTAACGGTTTTTATGGCGGCGGTAGATGTAACCCGCGGGCAGCACCATCGCAAGCCCCATCAGAAAATCCGCCAGTTCCCCTACGCCCTGCGACGAAGTATGCAATAGCCCTAACGAGCTTTTGATCAGCAGGATCGCCGTGCCCGCCGCGGGCCCCATGGCGAAGGTGCCCAGCAGCACCGGCAGGTTACTGAAGTCCAGCTTGTAGAATAGGACGATGGGAATCTCCAGCATAAACAGCAGGCTGGCGACCGCCGCCAGAATCGCGATGGTCGTGAGTTTCCGGGTATTCATGTGCCGCACTTTGGTTTGACTCATCCTAGTTCCCTCCACATTGTACACAAATTGCCCCCGATGGTTTCAGCATCAGGGGCAACACTCTCTTTAGCGGGAGGCTGCTCTTCTCTCATCCGGACTACACGGCATACGCCGTTCACCGTCGGCTTCGGAATTTCACCGAATCGGCCCCGGGGAAAACCCTGGGGTTCGCGGGCTGTAACCGCCGGTAGGGATTCTCACCCTGCCCCGAAGAAGCCATCTATGGGTTATGCCGTTTCCACCACCGGTTGAGGGTGGGGAAAACGGATTTACGCGTGCATCATAGCACGGGAAAACAAGCTTGTCAATGTCGACGTTTTTACCCGCGGGGATTACGCGCCCGCCGCGCCCAGCAGATCCACAACCGCGGCGCCTTCGGGGCGGATATCCAGCACCTCGCAGCTGTATTCGCCAAAAACGGCGTTCATGTCTTTCACAAAGCCGTCCAGCTCCTTTTGGGGTACGAAGTTGAGCGTCGTACCCGCAAATCCGCCGCCGTGTACGCGCCAGGCACCCCTGCCCTTCAGCTTGCGATCCGCCAGCATCAGCCCCAGGGCGACAGCCTCCCGTTCACCGTCCGCGAAGATGTTTTGCAGGTAGGTTTCGCTGCTCAGGCCGGATTCCACCACGGCCGCGAGGAACGCGGGCAGATCGTCGCGGCGCAAGGCATCGGCCATGTCGTCCACGCGGCGGTTCTCCTCAAAGTAGTGGGCGGCGCGCAGAATGGCCCGGTCGCCCTTGGGGCCCAGCTTTTCGCGGATCATGGCGATGTTTTGCATAAACTGTTCCGGGCGCACACGCCGGAGCACCTTTTCACCAAAGCAGGCGGCCACCTCGCCCATTTCCCTGGGAATGGACGCGTACAGTCCGGTCAGATCATCGTGACTGCCGCCGGTGTTGATCACCGTAATCGCGTAGCCTCTTGCCGCGAAATCATAGCTGATCGCTTCGATTTTAGGCTCGTCATTTTTAAAATCGATATACGTAAGCCCGCCGACACTGGATGCCATTTGATCCATCAATCCGCTTGGCTTGCCAAAATAGACGTTTTCCGTATATTGGGCGTACTTGGCGCGCACCACCGGATCCATGCGCCAGCCGTTGAAAAGCTGATCGAATATGGCGCACATCAGTACTTCAAAGGCCGCCGAGGAGCTTAGCCCGCTGCCCGAACGCACGGTAGAGGAGATAACCGCGTCAAAGCCGCCCACGGCAAAGCCGTTTTCCGTCAGCTTCCTGGCCACACCGCGCACCATCGCCGCCGTTGTGCCCATTTCCTTTTCCACCATGTCCAGCTCATCCAGCGTCATCTTCAGCGGTTCGTACCCTTCGCTATAGATGCATACCTTGCGATCCCGGCGCTTGCTCACGGCGGCCAGCGTATCCAGGTTGATTGCTGCGGCAAGCACCTTGCCGGCGTTGTGATCGGTATGGTTGCCGCCGATCTCCGTACGTCCCGGCGCGCTGATTAACAGCACCGGACCGTCGGCACTAAAGGCCTCCTCATGCTTTTTGAGCATATGGGTATACCGCATGGTCTGCTGCACCAGCATCCCGTCCCGCTGCCCGTAGAGACGCATCAGCCGCTTCATTACGTCGGGAGTCTTCAGGAGCCGGATCATTTGCGCATATTGATTCATGAGCCTTCTGCCATCCTTCGCATTAGTTTTGACGCGGTTGCGATCGTGCTTGCCCGTTTTTCATTATTGTGCGTCGGCAATCCCCTGCCAGAAGGCAAGGAACGCGTCCAGTCCGTTCTGGGTAAGCCCCTCACGGTACGCGGCCTGCGCAGAGGCATCGTTAACATCCCACTCGCCCAGCACGAACCGGGCCAGGCTCTCGTCTACGTAGATGCCCAGCATTTTTTGCAGGGGCGCAATCTGATCTTCCTGAGCGAGGGTGAGGGTATACGAGGTAGGGAAGGGTTGAACGAGGAGCGTCTGCAGCGTTTCCAGCGCCTGATCCACCACCCGGATGTCGTCGTTATCGTAACGGTCATAAAAACTCAGCGGGAACAGCCACGGCATCGTGCCGGTATCATACAGGCTCAGATCATATAGGATATAAGACGAGGCGGAATCCGCGTTGGCGTATGCCCAGGTACCGTCGTCGTTGATCGTGTAATCTACATTTTCCTGGCCGGCCATCGCCTCAATCGCCCCATCCGTGGAATAGAGCACATCTACCCAGCGTAAAAGCGCCGCCGGATCGTCGCACGCCGAGGTGATGGCAAACGAGCCGCGCAGCACCGAGCCATTGAGATCACGGTAGATCTGCTTGCCATTATACTGCAGCGGCTCCAGAAGCTCATACTGCGCCCCCAGCGTGTAGGGCAGCAGGTTCATGGGGTTGGGGCCGAACATCACACCGTAGGTCGTAACGGCCTCGCTGTCGGTAACGATGCGCAGGCTGTCGGCGGTGGAAAAGCCATCCGGATCCATCAGCCCCGCGGCGTTAAGGGCCGCGAGCTTCCCAAGCAGGTCGAAATACGCATCCTCCTGCGGCATGAAACGCACGGTGCCGCTTTCGTCCAGATAGATGTTGTAATCATTGGCGATCAACCCCACCGCGTGGCCCAGGAATTTTAAATCCCACGGACCCAGGAATGCCAGCGGTATCTCGTCCGCCTTGCCGTTGCCGTTGGGGTCGCCGGTTTTAAACGCAGTCAGCACCTGCACCAAGCCGTCCCAATCGGTAGGCGCAGCCATGCCAAGCTTGTCCAGCCACGTGCGATTGATCCACATGGCGTTTTGCGAAGGCAGTTCGTTGAGCGACGGCAGCGCGACGATCTTGCCATCGGGCAGGGTGATGGCCTTCAGCCAGTCCGGGTGCGCTTCCAGCAGCGCCCAGAGGTTGGGGGCGTTCTCCATCAGCAGGGGTTTGAGGTCGATCAGCATCCCGGCGTCAGCGTACGCAATCTGCTCGCGAGTCGTAAGCTCCGCCTTAAAAAGCACGTCTGGCAGCGTGCCGGTCGTAAACATGGTTTCCTTGGCTGCCTGCCACTTATCGAAATTCGTATATTCGTCAAACGTAAAGGCGATGCCGGTACGCGCCTGCATACGCGCAAAGAAATTATTATCCTTCCACACATGGCTGCTTTCATCGCCGTCAAAGCCGGCCATCCGATACGTTCCCGCCGCAAGGGCTCCCACAGAAAAACTCATTACGAGCGCCGCGCAGCATACTAGACCCACGATCCGCTTCAGCATGGCAAAACCTCCAACGCGTCCGGTTTACCGTCGCTTCTTGAAAGAGCTATTATTTATTATACCCTATCCCTATGCGTCAGGACAACCAAAAATTTCGGCCGTGGCTGTGGAAAACGTTCAAAGCCCTTGTATAACAGGCTTTTCCCGCGTTGGAACTTTTTTGAGCGTGCCGACTCAGCCGCGCGCGACGTGGGCCGCGCGCTGTGCCTCGTGCTCGTTCATCTGCTCGTTGAGCTGGTCGATGTTGCCGCAGCCCATGGTCAGCACAAGGTCACCCGGCTGCCAGTGCGCGCGCAGATAGCGTTCCGTATCCTCAAAAGTCGGGGTATGCACGGCCTCGACGCCGTTTTCCCGCATCCCGGCGACAATCTGCGCGGCGTGGATGTCGCCCGGATCTTTTTCCCGGGCGGCGTAAATATCGGTAACCAGCGTGATGTCCGCATCCCGCGTGCAGGTCAGGTAATCTTTGAATAGCCGCTTGACACGGCTATAGGTATGCGGTTGCATGACCGCCCACAGGCGGTTATGCGGCTGCAGCCGGGCTACGGAAAGCACGTTGCGCATCTCGGCGGGGTTATGCCCGTAATCGTGGTAGAGCTTTACCCCGTCGATGAAGCCTGTCAGTTCGAAGCGGCGGTGCGCGCCGGTAAAATCACTGATGGCGGCGCATGCCCCGGCGGGTTCCGCCCCCTGGGCACAGGCGCAGGCCAGCGCGGCTAACGCGTTATCCACATGGAAGAACCCCGCCACCTTGAGCGTCACATGCCCCTGCACCACTCCGCGCAGTGCCGCGTCGAAACTGGCGTAGCCCTCGGGATCGTAGCGCAGGTTCAGCGGCCGCCAGTCGCAGATTTCACCACGCCCGAAAGTGACGACGCGGCAGCGTAGCATGCCAAGGAGCGCCAAAACACGCTCGTCATCCCCGTTGCCCACGGCGCAGCCTTCCGCGGGCAGCAGCGCCAGAAACCGGCCGAAAGCGTTTTGAATATCGTCAATGTCCTTGTAATAGTCCAGATGATCCTCATCAATATTGGTCAGCACCGCCACCGTGGGCCGAAGGTGCAAAAAGCTGCCGTTAAACTCGCAGGCTTCGGTTAAAAAAACGTCGCCCATGCCGATGCGCGTGTTGCCGCCGATGTAATCCAGCGTGCCGCCGATGTGTACCGTCGGGTCGGCCCCTGTTTCCACCAGCACCTGAGCGAGCATGGAGGTCGTGGAGGTTTTGCCATGCGTGCCGCAAACCCCGATGGCCGTCGGGTAACCGTCCATCAACTGTCCCAGCAGTATCGCCCTTTCCAGCGTCGGCAAACCAAGGCGTTCCGCCTCCACCCTTTCGGGATTATCCGGCAGAATTGCGATGGTATACACTACCAGCTCCGCGCCATGCACGTTTTCCGCCCTGTGCCCGATCGTCACGGGTACGCCTTGCTCGCGCAGCGCTTTGGTAGCGTACGTCTCCAGATTGTCGCTCCCCGAAAGCAGGCAGCCGTCGGCCAGCAGCATCCGCGCCAGCCCGCTCATGCTGCTGCCGCCGATGCCGATCATATGGACACGTTTGCCCCGGTAATCCCGAATCTGCGGGACGGTCATCCACATCACGCCTTTAATTAAGGTCATTCCCGCGTTATTATACCCCTTTTCTCAAAGAATAATCAATAGCGGGGCGCACATGAACAATGCGTGAATCCTGCTAAGAAGTCCTTGCTGATTGCCGGGGAATCGGTTATAATGATCAAAGCTTCGGCAATGAATAGGAACGATAAGGGGAGACCAACGATGCGAAAGCGTATTTTTCTGGCGGTCCTTTTGATCGCGGCGCTTGTGTTGAGCACAAGCTGCGGCCTCATCCAAAAGGATGCGGCGGTCGACGCACAGACCGCCATTATTGAGGTTGCCGGTAAAACGATCACCAAAGCGGAAGTAAAGACAGCTGTTGAGAACACGTTAAGCTATCAGCAATACATTTACAGCATGTACGGCATGACCTTCGACGCGACCGATGCGACCAACATCTCCGACGCGCAGGATACGGCCATCAGCGCGCTGATCCAGCAAGCCGTAGTCGACCAGAAGGTGACCGCGCTGGGCTTTGATACCTTCACCGCGGACGAGCTTACCGAAATGCAGACCAGTGTTGATACTACCTATACCGGCTACGTTAGCAGCATAAAAACCAATTACTTCGCCGATACAACGCTGACCGGGGACGAATTGGACAAGGCCGTGCAAGCCAAGATGGTCGAGCTGGGCTATCCCGACAAGGATACGCTTCTTGCCAGCAAAAAGGCCACTCAGGCAGAAGCCAACATGAAAGCCTCCATCGTCAAGGACTTGGCCGTGACGGATGAGGAAATTCAGACCGAATACGATGCCAAGGTGGAAGCGGCCAAGAGCAGCTACGCCGACAGCCTTTCGCAGTTCGGCACCGACATCACTAACGGCACCACCATCTACTACCGTCCCGCCGGCTACCGCTATGTGAAAAATATTCTGCGCAAGCTCAGCGACGCGGACAGCACAACTATCAGCGATCTGCAAACCCAGCTGACCACCAAGCAGACCGATCTGACGACCAATACCACATCCATCGCCGCTCTTCCCGCGGACGCAACCACCGATACCGAGGATCAGGCTAAGAGCCGCGTATCACTGACCGCGCAGAAAGCGGAGCTGGAAGCCGCCATCGCAGATCTGCAAAGCCAGCAGGACGCCGCTAAGGCAACCGCGTACGCCGCGCTGCAGCCCACCGTGGACGAGATTGTGGCCAAGCTGGCCGCGGGCGAAGATTTTGACGCGTTGATGACGGAGTACAACGAAGACACCGGCATGCAAAGCGAGCCGGCCAAGACCAACGGTTATCCCGTTTGCGCGGGCGATACCAACTGGGTGGACGCGTTTACCGAGGCAGCCATGACGCTTACTAAAATTGGCGACGTCAGCGCTCCGTTCCGTACGGATTATGGCATCCACATCGTGAAGTACATCAGCGATATTTCCGAGGGCGCGGTGCCGCTGGCCGATGTCAAGGACACCATCAGCGCAAGCGTCCTGACCACTAAGCAGGATGCCCTGTACACCTCCACTGTTTCCCAGTGGGTCACCGAAGCCAACGCTAAAATCTACAAAGATCGTCTGGCTGACTGAGCGCGAAACAGTATTTTATTTTCCATAACCATTCGGGCAGCCGCGACAATCGGCTGCCCTTTCCTATTCTAATTTTTCTTTTGAAGCGCGCCCACGGGCGTTTGTCAACCGCGCGCGCATGTGGTACAATGCCCGCGTGGTTTTACGGAGGGGATGCAATTTGCGCAAACGGACGGTGTACGCCTGGCATACCGGAAAGCTGAGCCGACCCGCGCGGCTGTTGGTTGTCAGCGATCTGCACAACGCCGAATACGGCGATATATTACCTCTGCTTACGGACGTTGACGCACTGCTCATGCCCGGGGACGCGGCGGATCGCTACCGGCAGGGATACGGCCGCGCGCTCCGCTTTATCCAAAAGGCTTCCGACCGGCTGCCTACCTTTGTGGGCGTGGGCAACCATGAGATGCGGCTTGCGGATTTTACCGATTTTCGCACAGCTGTCGTACAGACCGGCGCTCGAATGCTTTTCAATAGCTATGTACGTTTCGGCGAAATGGTGATCGGCTGCTGGTACCGGCCGGAACAGTACGGCATTCGGGATATGCTGCCCGCCATGGAAGCCGAGGAAGGCGTTCGTATCCTGCTTTGCCACCGCCCGGAGGATTATATGCACCGCCTGCGCAAAAGCAAGGTCGACCTGGTGCTGGCAGGCCACACACACGGCGGGCAGATTCGGCTGGGAAAACAGGGCCTGTACGCGCCAGGGCAGGGGTTTTTCCCCAAGTACACGCGCGGCGTGGTGGACGAGCGAATGATTATCAGCGCCGGGGCGAGCAACCCCGTCTATATACCCCGCCTCTTCAACCCTCGCGAAGTGCTGCTCATCGAGCTGGATTAACAGCTTTCGCCTCTCCGTTACCCTATCCGTCAGGAGGAGACTCGCATGGAAAGCATCCGTACCATCCCCAGCGCGGCGATCACAGATTGCGTCGCCCGGCTCTGCATCCGGGCCTGCACGGTGCTGCCGGGGCAGGTCGTTACGCTGCTGGAAGCCGCAGGCCGCACCGAGCCCTACCCGCCCGCGCAGAACACGCTTCGCCTGATCCGGCAAAACGCAGTCGTCGCTGCAACTAAAAACGTGCCCATTTGCCAGGATACAGGCATGGCGGTGGTATTCGCCGAAGTGGGACAGGATGTGCATATAGCAGGCGGAACACTGGAGGATGCCGTCAACGCCGGCGTCGCGCGCGGCTATGCCGAGGGCTGGCTTCGCAAATCGGTCATCCGCGATCCCCTGCGCCGTCAAAATACCGGGGACAATACGCCCGCTGTGCTGCACGTGCGCCTTACTGCGGGCGATCACCTCAAGCTGACCGTTTCGCCAAAAGGCTTCGGCAGCGAAAACATGAGCCGCCTGGCCATGCTCACGCCCGCCGACGGTCTGGAAGGCGTGAAGGCATTCGTGCTGGAAACGGTTCGCTTGGCGGGTGCAAATCCCTGCCCACCCATTATGCTGGGGGTCGGGATCGGCGGCACGTTTGAGCAGGTAGCTCTGCTGGCTAAGGAAGCGCTGGTGGAACTGCGGGAAGGCCCCCACCCCGACCCGTATTACGCGGCGCTGGAGGAGGAACTGCTTTCCTCCATCAACCGTCTGGGCATTGGCCCGCAGGGGTTCGGCGGCCGGACGACGGCGCTGTCCGTGCGCATCAAAACGGCGCCTACGCACATCGCGGGGTTGCCAGTAGCGGTCAACATGGGTTGCCATGTAACGCGCCACGCAACCGAAACGCTGTGACACGCGGCCGGACAGCTAACCCTTTTTCTGTTCGTCTAAACGAAAATACTTTTATCTGCGGTATTGCCGCGGCTCCTCTGCCGCCGCAGCCGTCCCCACAGAAAGGATGCGCGTATCATGGCTCTTTCGCTGCAATCCCCCTTTACGCAGCAAGTACTGGATAGCTTGCGCGCGGGCGACCAGGTGTTGCTCAGCGGCGTGGTGTACACCGCGCGGGACGCGGCGCACGCGCGCTTCTGCACGGCGCTGGCCGCAGGCGAACCCCTGCCGGTGGACTTGCGCGGACAAACGATTTTTTACGCCGGCCCTACGCCCACCCCGCCGGGCAAAGCCTCCGGTGCCATCGGCCCCACCACGAGCACGCGTATGGACCCCTACACGCCGCCGTTGCTCGCGTACGGGGTAAAAGCCCTCATTGGCAAAGGCCAAAGGAGCGAGGAAGTCAAGGCCGCCCTGATGCAAAACGGCGCGGCGTACTTCGTGGCGGTCGGCGGCTGCGCCGCATCCTTGGCCGCATGTGTGCAAAGCGTAGAGGTTCTGGCCTACCCCGACCTGGGTACGGAGTCTGTCAAAAAACTCGTGATTCGGGATCTGCCCCTGACCGTCGCCATTGATACCCGGGGGGAGGACTTTTACCGGGAGGGGCAGAAACGTTATCTGGAAAGCGTCCGCTAGGATTTTAAGTTGAATGATGATACGGTTTGCTGTTACCCTGATCCCATACGGATAAGATCCTTGCACTTCCCCACGAAATTCGGCAGATCACAGAGAGCCTCTTTTATAAAATTCGTTACACAGTCGGTATCCCTGCCGCCTGTGGCGGCTCCCCCACAACCATGACTCCGCGTCGAAACGTGCAAATAAAGTCGGAAGCAATTCCGGCTTTTTTGTTTATCTCACACATGTCCCGGTAAACGGCAAACCCCCTCTTTCCGCGAGGCGTAGTCGTTATATCTGCGCCGTACCCCGCGCCGCCCTTCTAAAAATCTCCGTTGTGTGGTAGAATAGCCGAGGCGGCGTTTTGGCCAGCCGGGAGGCGAAACGATGGATTTACGGGAAAAGCTCAAGCCAATCAAGTGCTTTTTGCTGGATATGGACGGCACGCTCTATCTGGGGGAACGGATGCTGGCGGGCTCGCTGGATTTTTTGGAAAAGCTCCGGCAAACCGGCAGAAGCGCGCTGTTTTTAACCAACAACTCCAGCAAATCCGCCGAGGTATACGTGCAAAAGCTCCAGCGCCTTGGGGTGAAGGAGCCGTTCCTGTATGTGCTGACCTCCGGGCAGGCGGCGGGGCGCTACGTGTTGGCGCACTTTCCCGGGCAGTGTGCTTTCGTGCTGGGCAACGAAATGCTGCGCACAGAACTTATGCAAATGGGGGTCGCCATCGACGACGAGCACCCGGATTACGTGCTGATCGGTTACGATACCACACTCACCTACGCAAAGATGACACGGGTGTGCGATCTGGTGCGCGAAGGGCTCCCCTACATAGCCACCCACCCCGATTTCAACTGCCCCACGGAAACGGGTTTCGCGCCGGACATCGGCGCTATCATCGCCTTCATTGAAGCCAGCGCAGGTCGCAAGCCGGACGTGGTGATCGGCAAACCCAACGCCGGCATCGTTGCGGAAGCGCTGCGCGTAACGGGGTTCCAACGCGAGGAGCTCGCCATGGTGGGCGACCGCCTCTACACCGACATCGCCACCGGCGTTCGTTTCGGCATGACGAGTATTCTCGTGCTGAGCGGCGAGGCGACGCGTGCTGATGTGGAAATCGCTCCCGAAAAGCCGGATCTCATTTTCGGCCGCTTGTCGGATATGATCGCTTATCTGTAAAATCTTACAGTCTCCGCGCAGCAGGGGCAGGAATCCCGCCTTTGCGCGCGAAACCAGCTTAAAACAACGGATGAGGTGTGCGCTATGAAACGTTATCTGGCTTTTCTCCTTACGCTTGCTCTGCTGCTGGCAGCGTTTCCGCAGGCTACGTTTGCAACCGCGCCGGTAAGCGAGGAAGGCTATGCGCCCTTGCAATACGGTGACAGCGGCGAAAACGTGCTGGCAATTCAGGAACAGCTTAAGGAGCTGGGATATTACGCCGGTAAGACGAGCGGCAACTTTCTGGATGGAACCCGCGCAGCCATTCGCCAGTTTCAGGCGGATTACGGGTTGGAAGTGACCGGCATTGTGGATGGCGAAACCGAGGCGGCGCTGATGAGCGCCGAGTACCGCGCGCTGACCACCGATGATTCTGGCAGCGATGTGGAGCGTTTGCAGGAAATCCTGCAGAATCTGGGCTACTATAACGGCAAGCTCAGCGGCAACTATCTGGAAGGAACCACCGCCGCCATCAAGAGTTTTCAAGAAAAAAACAACCTCGAAGCCACCGGCACGGCGGATATTGACACCCAGCGCCTGCTGTTCAGCGCCTCCGCTCTGGCAAAAGACGCGCCAGAAGTGACCCAGAACCCCGACCCGGCCAGCGATCTGGGCGATATTAACGACGTGGTTATCGCCGCCGACGGCAGCACGGGCGGCGCGGCACCAGCTGTGGAATATACCCGCAAGCTTTCCCGCGGCTCACAGGGCGACGAGGTGAAACTTGTCCAGAAACGGCTGACCGAGCTTGGGTATTTCAGCGGGCCTATCAGCGGTTATTACATGACCCAGACGCAGACCGCCGTAAAGCAGTTTCAAACCATCAATGGGCTTACGGCGGACGGCGTTACGGGGGAGGACACGTGGAGCGTGCTATTCGACGACAAGCTTGCGCTGAACGCCGCCGCTTCGCCGCGCCCCACCCCCGAACCCACGCCCATCCCATACGCGATCACCGTGGATGTGAACAATCAGGCAATCACCGTCTACGGGCCGGATGAAAACGGAGCCTATACCGTGCCCGTTCGGCAGATGGTCTGCTCCACCGGCATGGTCGCCACTCCCAGCGACGTGGGCGTATGGGTGCTTAACGGCCACAAGGCACGCTGGTGCTATTTCAGTCTCTATGGCAGCTACGCCCAGTACTGGACGCGTATCAACGAGTATATCGCCTTCCATTCCGTCATCTACAATGCCGTGGATTATGATGCCATGAACCTGAAAAGCTATAACCTCCTGGGTTCGCGAGCCTCGCACGGTTGCATCCGCCTGTTGGAACGGGACGCCAAATGGATTTACGATAACGTCGACAAAGGCGTGGTCGTCACCATTACGGAGGATCTGCCCGACGATCCCGAGCTGCGCCACGCGCTTAAGCCCGCGCCGCTGGGCAAGGAAAGCAAAAAGCCGATCACGACACCCGAGCCCACCGCGACCCCCGCCTATTCCAGCACCGCAACGCCGCCCCAGCCTTTCCGCACTTTGAAAAAAGGCAGCGACGGCGAGGATGTGTTCTGGATGCAGATGAAGCTGAAGGAACTGGGGTATTATAACGGCGCGGTCACCGGCACTTTTCTGGCCGGCACACAGAAGGCCGTGAAGGCATTCCAGAAGGCCAACGATATCTATTCCAGCGGCGAAGCCAACGAAAAGACGCTCAACGCCATTTACGCCGACGTACTGACGACCCCTACGCCTACACCCACGCCTACACCAACACCCACACTTACGCCCATGCCCACACCTGCCCCGACCTTCTCGGCAGCCGCGACCGCGCAAGCCGGCCCGTAAGCACGCG
>JAJFVI010000160.1 GCA_021371895.1 Eubacteriales bacterium
GGCGTGCTGCTGTCCGGCACAGGGCATTTCGACCCGCCCATCCTGAACGCCGGACGGGCGATCGCCTGGTTGCAATGCCTGTTCGGCGGGGAAAAGAAACCCAGCAAACTGCTGACCGACATGAGCTTTGCCGGGTACAACAAGGCGTGGGCCCCGCCCCGCACGCCGTTTGACTGGCTTTCCGCGGATACGGGTAACGTTGACCGCTACATGGCTGATCCGTACTGTGGCTTTCCCTTTACGGCGGGCGGCTTCCGCGATCTGTTCCGCGGGCTTGCGCGCCTGTATCCGAAGAACCTGTGCGCCATGGAAAAAACCGTGCCGATACGCCTGTTTTCCGGCGCGGACGACCCGGTGGGCGCGCGCGGCGCGGGGGTGAAAATCACTATGCGGGAGCTGCTGGATGCAGGCATTGAGGACGTATCGATGAAGCTGTATCCGGGTGGCCGTCACGAAATGCTCAACGAGACGCAGCGTGAAACGGTGTGGAACGACCTGATCGCCTGGGTCGAGGAACAATTGTTAGCAGTATAGGCGACGCACACCTGGAAAACGACACCTGCGATTGGTATGCGTCGGTCACATATGGCTGGCCGCGACCTGTCGCGGCCAGAACGTGCAGATGCTTACAAAAAGGAGGTACCGAGGTATGAAGAAAAGATTCACGCTGCTCCTTGTGGTTTGCCTGTGCCTTACCCTGAACGCCGTGGCTGTTGCTTCTTCTCCCACGCTATCCTATACCCCGCTGGAACTTCACCTGCCCGCCGCAGGACTGATGATCTATGTCCCTGCCGACATGGATAGATTGGAAGGCGACGAAGAAGCCTATGATTTGGGCTTTCGTTATTATTGCTATACCGACACTTTCAGTTTTACGCTCTATGTGCATGATAGCCGCGATATGAACAGCGAGGAGTACGCGGATTTCTATGCAGAGCGTAACGGATATACCGTGTTGGATGATACGACCAATGGTGTTGCCGTGAAAGGCCTCACCAGCAACGATGTACCCGGTGATTACGTCGCGTTGGTATCATCGCCGGGTACCGATTCGCCTGCCGCCATCTACGAGTTGGCTTTTTCCTGTACAGGCGACGATGATGTGGCGCTGGCCAACGAGATCATGAGCACGCTGACCACATACTGAGTCGGAAGCTGCGTGCGGCTGCGTCGGGCCGCCCAACAGGCGGGATACGCCGCGCGGAGGAGCGTCAGGTAAAATTGTTAGCACTCACTTGCGATGAGTGCTAATTTTCTATTGCATTTCAAATTTCAATCTGTTACAATACTCCAGAGGGCGAAAGCCCATTTACCCTGTCATTTCGGTTCCGCGGAACCCGAACGTATCCCCGGTGGCGCGAGATCCACGGTTCCCCTATTTTTAAGGAGGCAAACGAATGTCCACATCAAAAGGCAGCATTTCGATTCATGCGCAAAACATCATGCCCATCATCAAGCGCTGGTTATATTCCGATAAGGATATATTCATCCGCGAGATGGTATCCAACGGCTGCGACGCTATCGTAAAACAGAAAATGGCACACCCGGACGCGCAGGAGGACTATCGCGTTTTAGTTATGCTGGACGAAGCCGCAGGGGAGCTGCGCTTCGACGATAACGGCATCGGCATGACGGGCGAGGAGGTAAAGCGCTACATCAACCAGGTCGCCTTTTCCGGCGCCGAAGAGTTTTTAAAAAACTATCAGGGCGACAATCAAAGCGGCATTATCGGCCATTTCGGCTTGGGCTTCTATTCCGCTTTCATGGTGGCCGAAAAGGTGACCATCCAAACCCTCAGCGAAAGCGAGGGCGCCGCGCCCGTCTGCTGGGTCAGCACCGACGGGATGAAGTACCAGATCAGCGATGGTGAGCGCACGACCCGCGGCACGACCATGACGCTGAAACTTGCCGAGGATGCAAAGGAATTTCTGGAAGAGCATAAGGTTCGCGAAACGCTCAACCGCTACTGCGGCTTTATGGCGCAGCCAGTGTACTTCGAGGTGCTAAAGCTGGCCAAGGCGGACGACGAGGCTGCCCCCGCCCAGGATACGGAAGTGGACGAAGCGGCGCTGGAAGCGACTGAAGAAAGAAAGCCCGAGATCGCGCACATCAACGATTTGGCTCCGCTTTGGCTAAAGCAGCCCAAGGATTGCACCGACGAGGAATACAGGGAGTTTTACAAGCGCGTTTTCCACGTGTACGACGAGCCGCTTTTCTACGTGCATCTGAACGTGGATTATCCCTTCAACCTCAAGGGCATCCTGTACTTCCCCAAGCTGACCAACGATTTCGGCACGCGCGAGGGCGAGATTAAGCTGTTTAGCGGCCAGGTGTTTGTGGCTGACAACATAAAGGAAGTCATTCCGGATTTCCTGATGCTCTTAAAAGGCGTAATCGATTGCCCGGACCTGCCGCTGAACGTCAGCCGCAGCTTCCTGCAAAACGACGGATATGTGAAAAAGCTGTCTGCCTACATCACCCGCAAGGTGGCCGATCGGTTGGTGAGCCTGTTTAACACGGAGCGCGAGACGTACGAAAAATATTGGGATGACATTCATCCCTTTGTAAAATACGGCTGCGTACGGGACGCGAAGTTCTTCGATCAGGTGAAGGACACGCTGCTGTATAAAACCACCAAGGGAAGCCACTTGACATTGAGCGAATACCTGGCCAGAAACGAGGGTAAAATCGGCAAGAAGGTTGTCTACACCAGCGATCCCACCCGGCAGACGGCCTCCATCGCGATGTACGCGCAAAAGGATATTGACGTCGTCGTGCTGGATGCGCTGATCGACCTGAACTTCGTCAGCTTTATCGAGTACTCGGCGGGCGTGGAGGGCCTTACTTTCGCCCGTGTGGACGCGGATGCCGAAACCTTTACCCAACAGGAGGACGACGCGCAGGATGAGGAAGCCAGGAAAGCGCAGGAAGGCGAGCTGGAAAAGCTGAAAGCGCTCTTCAAAGCCGCGACCGGCAACGACGCGCTGGAGATCAAACTGCAAACGCTGATCGACGTGCAGACCTCCGCGCTCCTTACGCAAGACGAGCAGGGACGCCGCTTCAGCGATATGAGCAAAATCTACGGGCAGGATTTTAAAATGCCTGAGAGGCACACGCTGGTGCTCAACCGGCAAAACACCATCGTGCGGGCGCTGCTGGCACAGGAGGACGAGGGGAAACGCAACCTGATCGCCGCGCAATTATACGATCTGGCGCGCATGAGCACCCGCCCGCTGGAAAAAGAGGAAATCACCGCGTTCCTCGAGCGCAGCAACCGGCTGCTGGGGATGATTCAGTAAACGCCGGAAGAGACAAACGAAGCGTAAAAGGACGCCGCAATTGCTGCGGCGTCCTTTTCATTTGCGATTGTTTTTCAGGCACCCTCCCGGGTTCAGCCTTTTTCGGTTACGGCTGTCACTTTTTTATGCCTGTGCAGGAGATCGAGGTTCATCTTGCTGATGACGTCCAGGGCTACGGCGCCCAGCAGAACGAGGCCCTTCACCACGCGCTGAAGGTTGGAGCTCAAACCCAGAATAGACATTCCGTTGTTGAGCATACCCATGATAAGCGCGCCGATCAGCGTGCCTCCGACTGTGCCGACGCCTCCGTAGGCGGAAGCGCCGCCAATAAAGCACGCACCGATGGCGTCCAGCTCAAAGCCGTCACCGGTGACCGGACTAGCGCTGTTCAGGCGGGCAGCGAATACCAAGCCGGCTACGGCAGCCAGAAAGCTCATGTTTACATAGGCGAAAAACATCAGATTTTTGGTCTTAACGCCTGAAAGACGCGCGGCTTTCTCGTTGCCGCCGAGGGCATAGAGGTGGCGACCGATGACTGTTTTTGTTGTGAAGAAGCTGTATACGAGCAGTAAGATGCCCAGAATCACCAGCACCGTCGGAATGCCCTGATATTGCGCCAGCAGTGTGAAGAAATAAATCAATGCCGTGGAGATGATCACAAGTTTAAAGCCCAGCATCAAAGGTGATTCTGTTTCGTATCCCTTGCGTTTGCGGTTCAGGTTGCTGATGATCTGTGTGATGCAGAAGATCAACGCAATCGCGACACCGGCAATTAAGCAAACGATGTTTACATTTACACCCAGCAGCTCAATCTTAGATGCCTTTGCGATAAAACCGGTGGAGAACCTCAGGTAATTATCCGGGAACGGGGCAAGCGTAAGCCCGTTGAGTACCAGCAACGTCGCGCCGCGAAACACGAGCATGCCCGACAAGGTTACGATGAACGGGGGTATGCGGACGTATGCGATCCAGAATCCCTGCCACATGCCGACCAGAATACCGAGGAGAAGGCACAGGAATATGGACACATACACGTTCCACTTCCACTCAATGATCATTTCACCGGCAAAAGCGCTTACCAGCGCGACGACGGAACCCACGGACAGGTCGATGTTGCCGCCCGTCAGGATGCATAGCAGCATACCGACGGCCAGAATGACCACGTACGCGTTCTGGAAAACGATGTTGGAAACGTTCATGGGTTTAAGCAGTACACCTTTTGTGACAATCTGGAAAAAGATGATGATTGCCACCAGCGCGATCAACAAGCTGGACTGCTTCAGATTGCCTTTCAATAACCCTTTCGCTTTGTTCATGCGCCGATCTCTCCCTTACTGTCTTGCATAATGCACCCCATAATGCTCTCCTGAGAAGCTTCTTTTCCATCGAGTTCCGCGATCATGCGGCCTTCGTTCATCACGTAGATGCGGTCGCACATGCCCAGGAGTTCAGGCAGCTCGGAGGAAATCATCAGCACCGCTTTCCCCTGCGCCACCAAATCATTGATGATTTGATAAATCTCGTATTTTGCGCCGACGTCGATGCCGCGGGTCGGTTCGTCCAATAGCAGCACATCGGGCTTGGCGAAGATCCACTTGCCGACCAGTACCTTCTGCTGGTTGCCGCCGGACAGGTTGCCCACCAACTGCTCTACGGAAGGGGTTTTCACGTCGAGCAACTCGCGGATTTCCTTGGCTTTGTGCACTTCCAGATCCTTGTCCAGAATACCGCGCTTGCTGATGAACTCCGGTCTGGCCAGGGTTAAATTATGCTTGATGCTGTCCGTAACGATCAGGCCATTGCCCTTGCGGTCCTCGGTGACGTAGGCCAGCCCATCGCCGATCGCCTGGGAGATGTTGTGGAGTTCCAGTCTTTTCCCGTCCTTGTACAACTCACCCGATATATGTGCGCCGTATGCCTTGCCGAAGATCGACATGGCCAGTTCCGTGCGCCCGGCGCCAATCAGCCCGGCGACGCCAACGACCTCGCCCCTGTGCAGTGTGATGGAAACGTCGTCCACCACCTTGCGGTCGGCGAACAGCGGATGATACACCGTCCAGTGACGCACCTCCAGCGCGACATCCCCGATGTTATGCGCGCGGGGCGGGAAGCGGTTGGTCATTTCACGGCCGACCATGCCTTTGATGATGCGCGCCTCGGTCACCTCGTCCTTGCCTTTGACGAGCGTTTCAATGGCGTGACCGTCGCGAATCACAGTGATCTTGTCCGCGCAATAGGCCAGCTCGTTGAGCTTGTGCGAAATCAGGATGCTTGTGATGCCGCGCTCTTTTTTGAATCGCAATAAAAGGTCGAGCAGATTCTTCGCGTCGCTTTCGTTAAGCGAAGAGGTCGGCTCGTCTAGAATGAGCAATTTAACATTTTTAGCCAGCGCCTTGGCAATCTCGGCCAACTGCTGCTTGCCCATGCCGATATCCTTGACCAACGTGCGCGGGTTTTCATGCAGCCCCACCATTTTCATGAATTCGGAGGTTTTTTGATAGGTGAGATCCCAATTGACGACGCCGCTTCGCGCTTGTTCGTTGCCCAGAAACATATTTTCAGCAATGCTCAGGTAGGGAACGAGCGCCAGTTCCTGATGGATGATCACGATGCCCATGCGTTCGCTGTCTTTGATGGTGTGAAAGTGGCACACCTTTCCCTTATAAATGATCTCACCCTCGTAAGAACCGTAGGGGTGGATGCCGCTGAGCACGTTCATCAGTGTGGATTTTCCGGCGCCGTTCTCGCCGCAGATGGCGTGGATCTCGCCTTCTTCGACCTCTATATCCACTTGATCCAGCGCCTTGACGCCGGGGAATTCCTTTGTAATACTTTGCATTTTCAGAATCGTATTGCCCAAGTGATCTTCCTCCCGATTCTGCAAAAGGAGACGGACGAAGGATTCGTCCGTCTCCTGTCGTCAATAGTGCCTGGGAGAGGACTGTTTATCAGTCGGCCAGCTGGTCGGCGGTGTAGTAGCCGCTGTCGATCAGGAGCGATTGATAGTTGGAGACATCCGCGAACAAAGGCGTGCACTCGAAGGTGGGAACCTGGATCAGACCGTTGTCGTAGGTGCTGGTCGTCTCGGGGATCTTGCCCGCGAGGATGTCGGAAACCATCGTCACGGTCTGCGCGGCAAGAATGCGGGTGTCCTTGAACACGGACATGGCCTGCAAGCCCTTGATCATGTTCTTGGTGTTGGCAACGTCGCAGTCCTGACCGGTGATGACCGGGATGTTGGCGGCGGTGTAGCCGGCAGCCACGAGGCTGTTGGTCACGCCCAGAGCGGTGGAGTCGTTGGAGCACAGGCAGATGTCCAGCGTCGTGCCGCCGGTGAGGGCGTCAGAGTAATAGGCGCTGAGAATGTTATCCATACGAGCCTGGGAAGTCTCGCTCTTCCAAGCGGGAGTGGCGACGGTTTCGAAATCCAGCTGGCCGCTGAGGCATACCAGCTTGCCGCTGTCCAGGTAGGGCTGCAGCGTGTCTTTGGCACCGTTGAAGAACAGGTGAGCATTGTTGTCATCGGGGGAACCGGCGGTGAACTCGATGGTGAAGGGGCCGGTGACAGCTGCGTTGCTCAGGTCGAACTTGTCCACAACGTACTGGCCCTGGATCTGGCCAACCTTGTAGTTGTTGAAGGTGGTGTAATAGTCCACGGCTTCAGTAGCGGTCAGCAGACGGTCATAGGCGATCACCGGGATGCCGGCATCTTTGGCGGTCGCGAGCACCGTGCCCAGCGCGCTGCCGTCGATGGAAGCAACCACCAGCACCTGCGCGCCGTTGGTGATCATGTTTTCAAGCTGGGAAACCTGCGTAGCCACGTCGTTGTTGGCGAACTGGAGGTCAACGGTGAAGCCGGCGGCCTCGAGTTGAGCCTTCATGTTTTCGCCGTCTTGATTCCAACGCTGCAGGCTCTGGGTGGGCATCGCCACACCGACTTTACCTTCGGCCATCGCCATGCCGACGACAGATAGCGTCAGCGCGAGAGCCAGAACAACCGCGAGTACCTTTTTCATAATGGGACACACTCCTTTTTTATTTTCTAGACCGATCCTTGCGTCTCGATCTGAAAAGCAATCCGATCTGGAGGCGAAAACAAGTTGAAGCCATGCGGGGTGGAACAATGTGTCCGAGCACATAATCCATAACGCTCAACTTATCTTGTTCGCTCCATCTGTGCGTATTGTATCCTACTCTTTTTACCTTGTCAATAGTATACAAAAAAGTTTTCCGAACATTGCGCTAATTGTATAGGGTGTTTCTTCGTTATTATATGCGGATTCGTTCAAGAAACAGAAAGAGCTTGGAGCAAGGTAGAAATTGGCCGCGGTATCCGAATATCGGCGTTTGTTTCTTTTCGGGGGAAATCGCCTAATCGTTATGATAGCGTTCACTTTCTTCATATAATGATTGACAAGGAATGCCGGGAACGATAAGATAAGACGATGTTATGTGCCCGTGCACGCAGTTTGTCGCCGGGCGCCATCGTTGGGAACCTATCATATCGATCATCGCTGGTGTTTGGCCTACCGGAGGCGCTTTTTCGCGCAGGCGAAGCGCGTGCGCGCCGACGTGCTTTGCATACTGATGTTTGCTGGGAGTGTTTGCAATGACCATCAAGGAGATCGCCCAGATCTGCGGCGTCAGCCGCGGCACGGTCGACCGCGTGCTTAACCACCGCGGCAAAGTGAAACCGGAAACGGAAGCGCTGATCCTGCGTACCATCCATCGGATGGGGTATACCAAAAACATCGCGGGCAAGGCGCTGACTGTGCGCAAGAACGCGCCCGTTTTCGGCGCACTGGTATCCAGTGAGGGGAACCCATTTTTTGACGACGTCATCGCGGGCTTCCGCAAGGCGGAGGAGGAGTTGACGGATTACGGCGTTACGGTGCTGTTAAGAACCATGCGCGGCTACGATGTCCAGCGGCAACTTTCGCTGATGGACGAGTTGGACGAATCCGGCATCGCCGTACTGATCGTGCAGGCGATCAACGACGAGCGCATCGAAAAGCGCATCCGCGCCCTTGCTGAGAAGGGGATCGCAACCATCACGGTCAATACCGACATCGAAAATAGCTGTCGCCTCTGCTATGTGGGCAGCGATTACAACTCTGGCGGCGAGACGGCAGCCGGGGTCATGAAACTGGTGACCCGCGGGCAGGCGAACCTGGGGATCGTTACGGGCGTCAATACGCTGCTGGGGCACGTGCAGCGGTTGGAGGGCTTTGAGCGCCACCTGAAGGATATTTGCCCGGATATCCGGACGATCGACCGCGTGAGTGCCATGGATGATATGGAGCACAGCTACCGCATGACGCTGGATATGCTCCGCCGCCACCCCGAGATCGACACCCTTTTCGTTACTGCCTCGGGAACTTTCGGCACATGCCGCGCGGTGATCGAACTTGGACGCGAGAGAAGCATGCAGGTCGTATCCTTCGACAGCGTCCCCTCCACCATGGAGATGATGCGTCGTGGGCTGGTGCGCGCGGTCATCTGCCAGCAGCCGTTCCTGCAGGGATACCAGGCGGTGCGCGCAGCCTTCGACGTGCTTCTGACAGGAACGTCCAAGCAGGGTGAGCAAATCATAATGGAAAACCAAGTTAAGATTCTGGAAAATCTGTAATCGGTGCGGCGTCCGCTTGGCCATTGCATTGGATTCCGCCGACGGGCATAAGGGAATGCAAAAGGGAACAGATAAAAGAGTACGGAAAACCGATAAAACGCAAAAAATCAACCCCTGGAGCGCCATTTCGCTCGCTGAAAAACATTGACAGTGCAGTCGCTTTGGGTTAAGATAATTAAGAATAAAGTGTGCTCGGGCACACATCCGGAATATTTCCATATAGTACATCCCAATTTGGGGAAGGAGCGACTCATAATGGCCGAAATTTTTCAAAATATCCCTGCGATCCGCTACGAAGGCCCTGCGTCCAAGGCTCCGCTCGCATTTAAGTATTATCATCCCGATCGCGTGATTCTGGGCAAGAAGATGAGCGAACATCTTCCCTTTGCCATGGCCTGGTGGCACAACTTGGGCGCTGCCGGCAAAGACATGTTTGGTGACGCGACCGCGGATAAAACCTTCGGCGCGAAGGCGGGCACAATGGCGCATGCCAAGGCGAAGGTAGACGCTGGGTTTGAATTTATGCAAAAGCTTGGCATCAATCTGTTTTGCTTCCACGATGTGGATCTGGTGCCGGAAGCGGACACCATTGATGAGACCAATGCCCGCTTGGACGAGCTGACCGATTATATTCTTGCAAAAATGAAGGGTACCGATATCAAATGCCTGTGGGGGACCTCCAACCTGTTCTCCAATGCCCGCTTCATGAACGGCGCGGGTTCCTCCAACAGCGTGGATGTATTCTGCCATGCGGCGGCGCAGATTAAAAAAGCGTTGGAGTGCACCGTGAAGCTCGGCGGACGCGGTTACGTGTTCTGGGGCGGGCGCGAAGGCTACGAAACCCTGTTGAACACCGATATGAAGTTTGAGCAGGAGAATATCGCCGCACTGATGAAGATGGCGGTCTCCTACGGCCGTTCCATCGGCTTTACGGGTGATTTCTTTATTGAGCCCAAGCCCAAGGAACCCATGAAACACCAATACGATTACGACGCTGCCACCGCCATCGGTTTCCTGCGTCAATTCGGGCTGGATAAAGATTTCAAGCTCAACATTGAGGCCAACCACGCGACCCTCGCGGGTCACACCTTCCAGCATGACCTGCGCGTGGCCGCCGACAACGGCATGCTCGGTTCCATTGACGCCAACCAGGGCGATATGTTGCTGGGCTGGGATACTGACGAGTTCCCCTTTAACGTTTATGACGCCACCCTGTGCCTGTACGAGGTGCTCAAGTCCGGCGGACTGAGCGGCGGCTTCAACTTCGACGCCAAAACCCGCCGCCCCAGCTATACCTACGAGGATATGTTCCAGGCGTTCGTGCTGGGTATGGACACCTTTGCCCTTGGCCTCATCAAAGCCGCGGAGATGGTTGAGGATGGCCGTATAGACACATTTGTCAAGGATCGCTATGCCAGCTATGCCGTCACCGATATCGGTCAAAAAATCCGCGCCGGTGAAGCGACGCTTGCGGAATGCGCGGCCATCGCCAGCAAACATGGCGCACCTGAGTTGCCCGGCAGCGGCAGGCAGGAGTATCTGGAAGCGGTGATGAATCAGATCCTGTTTGGCAAGGCGTAAGGAGAGCAACTTATGAGCGAACGTTATCTTTTAGGCATCGATTTGGGCACCAGCGGCACCAAGACCGTCCTTTTCTCACAGAACGGAACGGCCTTGACCAGCGCGGCGGTGGAATACCCCATGAGCCAGCCGCAAAACGGCTGGGCGGAGCAAGCCCCTGAGGATTGGTACAATGCTGCTGTCGTCACGATTGGCAAGGTGCTCAGGCAAAGCGGCGTCGATCCCGAAGCTATCGCGGCGCTGGGGATCAGCGGCCAGATGCACGGGCTGGTAATGCTGGACGAGCGGGGCGAAGTGCTCCGGCCCTCCATCATCTGGTGCGACCAGCGCACCGGCAAAGAGTGTGAGGAGATCACCGAGATCATCGGCGCGCGGCGAATCATCGAGATTACCGCCAACCCGGCGCTGACGGGTTTCACCGCAGGCAAAATCCGCTGGGTACAAAAGCACGAGCCGGAAATCTACCAAAAATGCCGCCATATCCTTTTACCCAAGGATTACCTGCGTTATAAACTCACCGGCGATTTCGCCACCGAGGTCAGCGACGCCAGCGGCATGCAGCTGCTGGATGTCCCCAACCGCTGCTGGAGCGACGAGGTGCTGGATAAGCTGGGCATCGACAAAAGTTATCTGGGCAAGGTGTACGAAAGCACCGAGATTACCGGCCATATCAACCGGGAGGCTGCGGCAGTCACCGGCCTATCCGAAAAGACGCTCATGGTGGGCGGCGCGGGCGACAACGCCGCCGCCGCGGTCGGCACCGGCGTTGTCGCCGACGGCCGCGCGTTTACCACCATCGGCACCAGCGGTGTGGTGTTCGCTCATACGGACAAGCTCGCTATCGACCCCATGGGCCGCGTACACACCTTCTGCTGCGCGGTTCCGGGCGCGTGGCATGTGATGGGCGTTACCCAGGCGGCGGGGTTATCGCTCAAATGGTTCCGCGATACCTTCTGCCAGGCGGAGATTGACGCGGCTGCCAGTATGGATGTAGATTCGTACGATTTGATGAACAAGGAAGCGGCGCTCAGCCCCATCGGCGCCAACCGCCTGTTTTACCTGCCCTACCTGATGGGAGAACGCACCCCGCACCTGGATCCGGACTGC
The DNA here is from genome assembly GCA_021371895.1 of Eubacteriales bacterium. Classification (GTDB taxonomy): domain Bacteria; phylum Bacillota; class Clostridia; order Christensenellales; family Aristaeellaceae; genus CAXXOK01. Next base: position 11,617 of record JAJFVI010000160.1, read on the forward strand.
CGCGGCGTGTTCTTCGGACTCAGCGCCATGCACAAGAAGCGGGATCTGATCCGCGCGGTGATGGAAGGCGTGGCCTACTCGCTGAAGGATTGCCTCAACGTTCTTGGCGAGATGGGCGTGACTCCCGCGCAGATGCTGGCTACCGGCGGCGGCGGCCGCAGCGAGATGTGGCGGCAGATGCTGGCTGATACCTTTGGCATTCCAGTATGCACTACCCAGAGCAAGGAAGGCCCCGCGCTGGGCGTGGCAATCCTTGCGGGAGTTGGCGCAGGGCTGTACCCCAGCGTTCGCGAAGCCTGCGATACCATGATCCGCGTCGGGCGTACGCAGGAGCCGATCGCGGAAAACCAACCCGCTTATGCTGCCTGCTACGAACAGTACCGCAAGCTGTACCCTGCCATGAAGGACGCCTTCAAGCGGCTGGCACAATAAAGCGCGGGCGCGGCGGCCGCACCTGACCAATGCCGAAAGATTACTAGCGATCAAAGAGGCGAACCGTTCCGGCTCGCCTCTTTTTTGTGCCCGCTGTTACAGTTCGCCTGCTTCGGAAAGCTTGAAAACCCCGTTTGATCGTTTAAGGAAATATCATGTTTCGCCCCGGTGTGCTTTGCCTTATGGCCGTCGATCTGCTATAATGTAGAAAATGCGAGGAGAGTGCCCGGATGCTTACCTCGAATGAAATCAAGGCGTATTTTTACCAGCACGGCGCCGACCTTTGCGGCATCGCGTCCATGGACCGTTTTGGCGGCGCGCCGGAGGGTTTCCACCCGCGGGACGTACTGCCGGACGTCCGTTCCGTAATCGCGGTTGCGCGCCGGTTTCCGGTGGGAACGCTACGCTGCGAAAGCACCGTGCCCTATACCATTGCGCGAAACATGTTATGCGACCTGCTGGATAAGATCGTTTTCCAGTTCTGCTGCGATATGGAGATGCAGGGGATCGTGGCGATGCCTACGGGCACCTGCGACCCCACGGAGTATGATGTGCGTACCGGTCGCCACCGCAACATTATCTCCGCCAAACACGCGGCGCAGGCGGCAGGGCTAGGGGTGATTGGCCGCAATACCCTGCTGATTACCCCCGAATACGGCAATATGGTCTGGCTGAGCGCTATCCTCTGTGAGCTGGAGTTGGAACCCGACCCGCTGCTTACCACGGATTTCTGCAAAGGCTGCAACCTGTGTGTAAACGCGTGCCCCGCGCATGCCGTTGGCGACCCGGAACTAAAGCAGAACGAGTGCCGCCAGTACGCCTTCGGCAGCGAGAACGGCGGCGAATGGAAGATCAAGTGTTATCGCTGCCGCGACGTTTGTCCGCATTGCCTGGGGGAAAGAAACCGTCCTATGGCGCCGCCGCGCAGGCGCCCCTGTGCGGAGTAACCCTGCTTCTGCGGGCGGCAGGGAGCGCCGCCTGAAACTGTTACCGGATCAGAGCGGTGCGGATTCGTTCGTCCCTGCCCGTTCCGCCGTGGGGAAAATGTCGTACCGACTGTACCGTTCGAACATCCATGAAAAAGTGAGGGGAGACCCATGCGAAAAAAGTTACGCGGTTTGCTAAAGATTCTAATCCTTCTGATTACGGCAGTTGTGATTGTCGCCCTTGGGCTTGTTGCATGGCTGACGATCACGGAATACCGCCCCGACGACGTGGAAAGCCTTTCGGTCACCGCCGGGCCGCGGTACGACACAGCCCAAATAGGTACGCGTTATAAAATCGTCACGCTCAACGCAGGCTACGGAGGCCTGGGGCGCGAAGAGGACAGTTTTATGGACGGCGGCACGGGTGTGCAGCCCAAATCGAAAACCGAGGTGGAGGATAACCTTTCCGCCCTCCTCAGCGTGCTTTCGATGCAAAACGCAGACGTATGCTTTTTGCAGGAAACGGACATCTCTTCCAAACGCAGCTTCTCCATCAACGAGATGGAATACTTCAGCGGCGGGCTTTCCATGGGGAGTGCGTTCGCCTACAATTTCCGCTGCTCGTTCGTGCCCTTCCCCCGGCCGCCCATCGGCAAGGTGGAGAGCGGGCTTACGACACTATCCAACCTGGCGGTTACCAAGGCCACGCGCGAAAGCTTGCCCGTGCCGTTCAGCTGGCCAACGAGGGTCGCCAACCTGAAGCGCTGCCTGCTGGTGGAAAGACTTCCGCTGCAGGACAGCGATAAATCGCTGGTGCTGATTAATTTGCACCTGGAGGCGTACAGCAGCCAGGAAGGACGGCAAAAGCAGATGACGCAACTGACCGCGCTGATCAAAGCGGAGCTTGCCAACGGCAACTATGTTATCGCGGGCGGGGACTTCAACCAGGCGTTCCCAGGCACGGTTGAAAAATATCCTCTGCCGGAGAACCCGGCCTGGGAGCCTGGCCAGTTGGCCCAGAGCGATCTGCCGGAAGGGTTTTCCTTCGTTTTCGATATGAGCGTGCCCACCTGCCGCTCATTAGCCGCGCCCTACGATGGAAACCGGGATACGCTGGTAGCCTATGTGATCGACGGATTCATCGTCTCTTCCAACGTCAAGGTCAATTCCGTGGAAACGGTCGATTTGAACTTCCGCAATACCGACCACCAGCCGGTGGCGATGGAGTTTACGCTGCAATAAGACGTTCCGGCCCCATACGTTTAACCTTTTCTTTCACGGTGGGCGCGCAACCGTAACGACGGTTCCGCGCCCGTTTTCTATTTTGCCGTGAATAGACTCTCGCGGCTATGTGTTTGCATTTTTCACCGCGTTAAAAACCAAACCGTCGGTGGCGTGTTATGTTTCGTGCCGCGCAGGCATCGATTCTCCTTTTATTTCCGTTTAAGTATTGCATTTGCGTGAATTACGGCTTGCAAAACGGCGTTTGTTCTATTATAATGCGATTATCCAATTAAATCGGGAGGCGAAAGGTTCATATGAAAAAGATCATTGCGGTTGTGCTTGCCCTTGCGCTGGTACTATCCCTCACATCGCTTGCTATGGCTGAAAACGTCGTGAAAATCGGCATTTTTGAGCCCGCTTCCGGCGACAGCGGCGCCGGCGGAAAACAGGAAACACTGGGTGTCCAGTACGCCAATTACGTACAGCCCACCGTGGACATCGGTGGCGTAACCTACACGGTGCAGCTGGTGAACGCGGATAACGGTTCCTCCGCGGACAAAGCGCCATCCGCGGCGCAGCAGCTGGTTAGCGAGGGCGTCAGCGTTGTGCTGGGCTCTTACGGCTCCGGCGTATCCATCGCCGGTTCTCCTTATTTCGCGGACGCAGGCATCGCGGCCATCGGCATCAGCTGCACCAACCCGCAGGTAACTGCCGGCAACACCCACTACTTCCGTATCTGCTTCCTGGATCCCTTCCAGGGTACGGTTCTGGCCAATTATGCCTACAAAACCCTGGGCGTGACCAACGCCTACTGCCTGGCGGAGCTGGGCAACGAGTACGACGTGGGCCTGTGCTACTACTTCCAGCAAGCCTTCGAAGCGCTGGGTGGCACCGTGGTATCCGAAACCTTCCCCACCGGCACCTCCGACTTTACCTCGTACCTGAACACCGCGACCACGCTGGGCGCGCAAGTGTTCTTCGCCCCCTGCTCCATCGCTTATTCCACCCAGATCATCAGCCAGGCGAACGCGCTTAACGTCGCGTACCCGCTGCTGGGCGGCGATACCTGGGACAGCAACAAGGTCGTCGAGGTCGCCAAGGGCACCAACCTCAAGATCTTCGTCAGCACCTTCTACCAGGAAGGCGGCGCTCCCGAGTTTGACTCCGGCTTCAAAGCCTGGCTCAACGCCAACCCCGACATGCTCACCAACAACGGCGGCAACGACATGGTCGCAGCCGTGAGCGCGAT
>JAJFVI010000178.1 GCA_021371895.1 Eubacteriales bacterium
CCATCGGCCGGCCGGACGTGCTGATGACCCCGGTAGGCGGAACCTATACCACCAATGCGGAAACCGCCGCGGAAAACGTGCGGCTGCTGCGCCCCCGTGTAACCATCCCCATGCACTACCGCACCCGGTTCAGCGAACAAATGCCGATTGATACGGAAGAACCCTTTTTACGACGCATGAAGGCGCATCCCGCGCCGATGCCGCTTTGCCGGCTTACAAAGGGCGACATGGAAGAACGGCCGGATGTTTTGCTGATGGCGGTTACAGACAATAACGACGCTTGACAAACCAGCCCGTTCCCCCCTACAATGCTTAAAAAGGAACACGCGAAGGAGCGACGGATATGAAATATGTATTCATCACAGGCGGCGTAGTTTCATCGCTGGGCAAAGGCATTACGGCGGCTTCGCTGGGCAAGCTCCTCACAGCTAGAGGCTACCGGGCCAGCCTGCAGAAGCTGGACCTTTTTTATAACGTCGAGCCCGGCTTTTTAAGCCCGCTGGAGCACGGCGAGGCATTTATCACCGAGGATGGCACTGCGGCCGACCTGGACATCGGCCATTATGAACGCTTTGTGGACGTCACCCTGACCGGCGAAGCCAGTTCCACTACCGGCAAGATACACCAGCGCCTGATCGAGCGGGAAATGCGGGGAGATTTTCATGGCGCCACCGTGCAGGCCATTCCGCATGTGGCCAACGAAATCAAACGCTGCATTCACGAAGCCGCGGAGCATGCCGGTTCGGAAATCCAACTGGTGGAAATCGGCGGCACCGTGGGCGACATGGAGGCCTCCGTCTATTTGGAGGCCATCCGCCAGATGCGTTGGGATTGCCCCAACCCGAACGACTGCTGCTATTTGCACGTAACGCTGATGCCGTATATCGTTGCGGCAGGGGAACTGAAAACCAAACCCACGCAGAACAGCGTCAAGATGCTGCGCTCCACAGGCATTCAGCCGGATGTGATCGTATGCCGTACCGAAGTCCCCATGAAAACGGACGCCAAGGATAAAATAGCGCTGTTTTGCAACGTCAAAGCGTCCAACGTCATTCAGAACCTGGATGTGGATTGCCTCTACGAGGTGCCCCTGATGCTGGAAAAGGAAGGCCTCGCCAAGGTGGTGCTTGCGGAACTCGGCTTACCCAATCGTCCGGCTGCGCTGGACGACTGGCGCGCGATGGTCAGGCGTACACGGGAGCTGACACGCACGGTTCACGTGGCGCTGGTAGGCAAGTACACCGCCGTGCCAGGCGCTTATCTGTCCGTCATCGAGGCGCTGCAGCACGCAAGCTTTGCGCAGGATATGCGGGTTTCCGTGTCGCTGGTTTCCAGCGAGGAGATTACAGCGGAATCGGTGGATACGCTGCTTGGAAAGGCGGACGCCGTGGTGCTCCCGGGCGGCTACGGAGACCGGGGAACCGAAGGCATGGTGCTCGCTGCTCAGTATGCGCGGGAAAACCAGAGGCCGTTCCTATCCATCGGTATGGGCATGCAAATGACGGTCGTGGAAGCGGTGCGACACCTGCTCAACATTGCGCAAGCAAATTCCGCAGAGGTAGAGCCGCATTCGTTGCACGCCGTGGTGCGCATACCGGAGGATCGCGTTTGCCGAAATGACAGCCGCGGCGCTACCCGCATGGGAGGCAGCGACGTGAAGCTTTCTCCCGGTAAACTGCAATCCCTTTACGGCGCCAACATCGTCCACGAGCGCCACAGCAACCGTTACGAGATCGATCCGCAATACGTGGAACCGCTGACCCTCAAGGGCCTGCGCATGGTGGGCGTCAGCATGGAGACCGGCTACCCCGAAGCCTTTGAGTTGGAGGATCATCCCTTTTTCACGGCGGTGCTGTACCACCCTGAATACCTGTCCCGCCCGGCAAAGCCGCACCCGCTCTTTATGGGCCTGATACAAGCGGCGAAAACACGCTCGGCGCGCTGACGGACGCAATCACTACGCTAGTGTAAGGTTATACGGCTATCCGCGTTCCATTTCAAATGGGAACGCGGGTTTTTACATTTGCCAAGCGCCTTTTGCCGTTACGCAAGGCATTTATTCGTTTGCATCCCGGTGGGATTGTGTTATAATTTTGGAATGGTTTCGACCTGAAATCCAACCCAAAGGGGGGATTATCCGAATGCAGCAGAATGCGCCGCAAGGCCGCAGACCAATCAAGAGCTATGCGCCCCGGAAGCGAAGAAGCCGCTCTATGGCGGTTTTGCCATGGATGGCGCTCTTCATTGCGCTGCTTGCGGTCATGTATTTCATCTTTCCCAGAGAGGCGGGCAAACACATCGGCAGTTCCGTATACGACGGGCTGATCATCAGTGAGGTCATGGCGGCCAATGCCTCCGCTGTTCCGGATGAAAACGGGGCGTTCAGTGATTGGCTGGAGATCTACAACGGTACGGGCGCTGACCTGAACCTGGAAGGGGTCTTGCTTACCAACCGTACGGATCGCATCACCTTCCCGTTCCCATCCTACGAGATGAAGGCGGGCGATCGCGTAATCGTATTCGCAGACAACCGCTACCAGCTTGAGCCCGGCATGCCCTTCCATGGGAAATTCAAAATTTCGTCCGTTGGCACGCACTTGTACCTGTATGATCCGTCAATGTACCTGATCGACGAATTGGTTACCCCCACCATGACGGCCGATGAGAGCTACATCTATACGGGTCTGGATGCGCAAGGCGAACCACAGTACGCGCTTTCTGATTTTTACAGCCCCGGTTACGAGAATACGCAAGCCGGATTTACGGCTTATCGCAACGCCAACGCCACACAGACGGGCGCGCTAATCATCAATGAAATTTGCCCGGACCCCAAGGTAGGCATCCCGGACGAGGACAATGAAATCGTGGATTGGCTGGAGCTGCGCAACACTACCGACCAGCCCATCTCTCTGGCAGGCTACTGCCTGAGTGATAAAGAAAACAAACCTCTGAAATGGCGCTTTCCGGATTCGGCAGTCATTGGTGCCAATGGCTTTTATCTTGTCTATTGCAGTGGCAAGGATAAAATGCAGGCGAACGGCGTTCCGCATACCAATTTCTCCATCAGCGCCGAGCGTGAAACCCTGATCTTAAGCGACAGCAACGGCCGGTTGGTGGATCGCGTATCCATCGAAAACGTTCCGGCGGATTACTCCGTGGGCCGCGACAGCGTCAGCGCCTGGCAGTTTTTCGCGCTGACGACGCCGGGGAGCCCCAACGATGCCAACGGGCAAAGCAAGACCGATCAGCTTATTCGCGCCTATAACGCTTCGGGCGTGTACATCAGCGAAGTCATGGCGTCCAACGATACGATCGCGTTGGGCTCCATGGCGCTGACGTGCGATTATCTGGAATTATACAATTCCACCGATCATACGGTTGACCTGAGCAACTATGGGCTGAGCAACACGCTGAAGCGTCCGCGAAAATGGCAGTTTCCCCAGGGCGTGACTATCGAACCGGGCGAATATAAGGTCATCTATCTGGACGGCGATACTACGTTGAGTTCCTATTACGAACTCCATACGAATTTCAAGCTTTCCCGCGCGGGCGGAGACACCGTTTCCTTGTGTGATCCCAACGGCCGGGTGCTGGACCGTATTCCGCTTTCGTTATTGCCTACCGATCACAGCTACGGACGCTCGCAAGGCTACGCGGGCTTTTATTACTATAATCAACCCACGCCCGGCGCCGAAAACGGCACGGGGTATTACGGCTATGCAAGCAACCCGGCGTTCTCTATGGACGGCGGCGAATATAAAGGCACCGTGCAGGTTTCCATGGCCATCCCCAGCGGCATGAACGTATATTATACGCTGGATGGCGCCATACCCACGCAGGACGCGACGCTGTACAACGCGGGCGACGTGTTTGAAATGACGAGTGTTACGGTATTGCGTGCCCGCGCCTTCGATCCCGGCGGCCTTCTACAGCCCAGCGAGACCGTAACCCAAACGTATCTGGTCAACGTTTATCACACCTTGCCCGTCGTAAGCGTTGTTAGCGACCCCAACGAGCTTTGGAATGCTGAAAACGGCATGCTGACCGTCGGTGACAACGTGGACAAGAGTCAAGGCATACCGTTTAAGAATGCCGTGTATCGGGAGTTTGGTAAAATCCCGCGCGAAGGGTATGTGGAAATGTACCTGCAGGATGGCACGCGTTTGTTGAGTCAGGGCATGGAGTTTGCGCTGCAGGGGCAATACAGCTTGGATATGCCGCAAAAGAGCTTTAAGGTGAAAGCTAAAGCCCGTTACGGGGCGAAATATTTCGAAGCATCGCTGTTTAAAGATCGTCCGTTTACGGAATATAAATGTTTCGTCTTGCGTGACAGCGGCAATGACGCCGTTTGGACGCGGATGAACGACGGCTTCCAAAGCCGTCTGATCGACGCTTTCAACGCGTCTGCCGATACCCCTGCCACCGTTCTCCACCAGGCGTGGAATCCCGTAGTGGTCTATTTAAACGGTCAATACTGGGGTCATTACAACATGCGTGAGCGCGCCGACCGCAATTTTATCGCCCAGTCCGAAGGGTTGGACTTGAGCCAGGCCGACCAGATGGACGAACTGGAAGCCAGCGGGAAGGTCGTATTCGGTTCCTCCAAGGAATACAAAGCGATGATT
>JAJFVI010000181.1 GCA_021371895.1 Eubacteriales bacterium
TTATTTAATATCGGATTTCCGCATTGTCAAACGCGGAACTGTATGGTTAAGACACCCAAGATTGACAGGCAACGCGTACCGCATTATGATAACAGGTGTAATAGATTCCATCGGCCGTCTTCGCGGTGACCGGACGCAACCGCGTACAGATGATTGGAGGCATGTTATGAATGCGCTTTCCATCGAAGGTCTCACAAAACGATACGAAAGTTTCACGCTGAGCGATGTGAGCTTCGACGTGCGGCAGGGAGAGATTATGGGATTCATCGGCCGCAATGGGGCCGGCAAGACCACGACGCTGAAAGCGATACTGAATATCGTTCATCCCGACGCCGGCAAAGCGGTCTTCTTCGGACTGCCTTTCCTGCAAAACGAGCTGGAAATCAAGCGGCGCGTCGGCTTTGTGTCCGGCGGCGTGGATTTCTACATCCGGCGTAAACTGCAAACCATCACCGGCGTTACACGCGCGTTTTACCCGGAATGGGACGAAGCGGCCTACCGCCGTTACATGCAGGCGTTCGATCTGGATGAGCGCAAAACACCCGCCCTGCTTTCCGCGGGCATGCGGGTGAAATACAATTTGGCGCTCGCCCTCTCCCACCACGCCGAGCTGCTGCTGCTGGACGAACCCACCAGCGGGCTGGATCCCGTTTCCCGCGACGATCTGCTGGACGTGTTTCTTTCGCTGGCGCGGGAAGGAACGAGCATCCTGTTTTCCACCCACATCACCAGCGATTTGGATAAGTGCGCCGACCGCATTTCCTACATCCACGACGGACGCATCTTCGCCAGCGAAGAACTCGCTTCGTTTACGGGCCGGTATCGCGCACTGATGCTGAGCGAAGAGCAACTTTCGCCTACCCTGCGCTCTAAGCTGATCGGCCTCAAACCTGCCAAGCACGGCTTTTCCGCCATCATAGCCGATCAAGACCTGTCTGGTACCGGCCTTTCCGGTGAGCCGGCCGACTTGGAGACCATCATGGTGCATCTGGAAAAGGAGATGACGGTATGAAAAGCCTGCTCCTTAAGGAGATCAAGCTCGCAACACACCCGACAAACATCATTTTCCTGTCGTTGTCCTTCATGATGATCATCCCGAATTATCAATATTACGTACTCTTTTTCTACACGACGCTCGGAATCTTCTTTATGTGCCTGCAGGGTCGGGAGAACCACGATATCGAATACTCGCTCACCTTGCCCGTGCGCAAGGCGCAAATTGTCACGGCGCGGATTGGTTACGCGGTCATCCTCGAAATCGCGCAAATCTTTCTGGCGATTCCCTTCGCCATCCTTCGCAATGGCATGTTTCCCTCGGTAAACGAGGTCGGGATGGACGCCAATATTGCGCTGTTCGGGCTTTCTCTTCTGATGTTGGGCCTTTTTAACCTGCTCTTCTTCATACTATACTATCGTAATCCCGCAAAGCCGGGCAAAGCGTATTTCATCGCCAGCGCGGTGGTGATGGTCTACATTCTCGCCGCGGAAAGCATGACGCACGTCGTTCCCTTCTTCCGCGATACGCTGGATACACCCGACCCGCAATACTTGGTGGCTAAGCTTGGGGTGTTGGCTTTGGGCGCCGCAACTTTCGCGCTGTTGACCGTGGCAGCCGCGCACGTTTCCAGAAGAAGGTTTGTGGCGCTGGACTTGTAAATCTTTCATATTCCCATATGGATCGTTCCTCTTTGTCCGCCTCGGAACGTCCTGCGGACGCCTCGTTTTCTTACTCCAAAGGCCTGTCGTGAGCGCTGCCGACGTCGTTTCGCACCGGCTGGAGCTTACCGCTTCGGTGTACGTTCGCAGTTACGCTTTTCACAACTCTGTACTTGTGATATACTCACAGGGTAAAAAAGCCAAGGCTTTCACTCGAGAGGAGCAGGCATGTATGTATATTGAGAAACGTTATATTAAAAAAATTGAGAATATCTTTGAACAGCTCAGCGCGAAGGTGCAGTTGCTGGACGCGCAGGGTGTTTGCATCGCGCCCGAGAACGGCGGGAGCGAAACGCTACCTCCGGTTGTGATGGCCCCGGGCATCACCCACCGCGCGGATGAGAAGCTGTTCCGCTCGTTGGATATGAATCCTCCTATGATCCTCGTCTGCGCAGCCGACGTGCCCGGGGCGGAAAACCTGTTGATCGTCGCCGACGCGATGATGATGAGCATCTTTAAAAGCAGCCTCTCCATCGCCAGCCATAGCGATGTGTTCCGCCGCGTGCTCAAGCAGGATCTGACAGGTGCGGATCTGGTTTCTCGCGCAAGCGAGCACCAGATACCAATGGAATTAGAACGCTGCATCATGCTTTTTCAGATTGAGAAGACGGAAAAAGCCAGCGCCTATAGTCTGCTGGGAGAGTTGATTCCCCTGTCGGATACGGACACGCTTGTGGAGATGAACCGTCATCTTGTGGCGCTCGTCAAGGATATGAACGGCATTGACGGCTCCGAAGAACTCGTTCAGTTCGCGCAGGCCGTACAGGAGACGCTCCTGGAGGAAGCCGTACAGACCGCTGAAATTGGCATTGGCGAAAGCAAGCAAACCCTCGCATTGTTGGCGGAAAGCTATCAGGAAGCCAAACGTGCCATGGAGGTCGGGCACATCTTCTCGCCGGAAAAAAGCATTTTCGTTTTTAACGATCTGCTCTTGGAGCGTTTCTTGATGAACGTCCCCAGGGAAGAAAGCATGCACTACCATGCCTTGCTTTTTAACCGGAAAACCGCCAAGTTGTTTAACGACGAGATGCTGCAGACGATTGAGATGTTCTTCCGAAAGGATTTGAACCTTTCGGATACGGCTCGGCAGCTCTACATTCACCGCAACACTTTGGTTTACCGGCTGGATAAGGTGCAGCGTCAGACGGGGCTGGATCTGCGCAAGTTTGACAACGCCGTGACTTTTAAAATCCTCCACGAATTAAAAAAATGTGGTCAGGAAAAGCCTAAACAGATTTATTAATGAGGTGAGCGCGTGAAGAACCTCCCAAACAGGCTCCGGTTCCTCGCCGTGCTGCTGGCGGCAGCGTTATTGGTAACCGGTTGTTCCCTTCTGCCCAGTGCCAAATCGGTAACGCAAAACGCACTGGATGAGGATTCCGACACCGTGACCCTCACCAGAGAAGAATACGACCGCCTGGCACGCTTCGCATCCCTCGACACGCTTTCGCAGATTGTTGAGGAATATTATTATGTGGAGCCAGATCTGGACGCGATGCTGGACGGCGCCAAGCGCGGCCTGTTGGCGGGGCTTGGCGACCCGTACACCTTCTACTATAGCGCCGAGGAATTTTCCGAAATGTGGGCGGACGACGAAGGCGAGTACGCCGGTGTCGGCATCCAGATTTCCGCCTCCTACGAAACGATGCTATGTACCATCTCCCGCGTGTTCAGCAACAGCCCCGCCGCCGAAGCCGGGTTGCGCAAGGGCGATATCCTCTCTAAAGTGGACGATCTGGACGTGGACGTTACCACCCTTAACGACGCGGTAGCCATTATGCGCGGTGAGGTCGGCTCAAGCGTTTATATCCAGGTGATGCGCGACGGCGAACTGATCGATTTCAATATTCCGCGTGCGGTGGTGCATGTGAACTGGGTTAGCTCCTGCATGCTGGATGAGAGTGTGGGCTACATACTGCTATACGAATTTAGCGGCAACTGCGCCGAAATGTTCCAAACCCAGTTGGACGCGCTGGTCGCCCAGGGTGCCAAGGCGCTGATCATCGACCTGCGCGATAACCCCGGCGGCTGGATTGAAAACGCCGTATCTATGGCGGATATCTTCTTGCCCAAGGAAACGATCACCTATCTGGAGTATCGCGACGGTTCCCGCGAATATTACGATGCCACCGACGGCGCGCTGAACCTTCCGCTGATTGTAATGATGAACGAAAATTCGGCCTCTTCTTCCGAGATTCTCGCGGGCGCCCTGCAGGATTACGCCGTCGCGACAATCGTGGGAACCCAAAGCTATGGCAAGGGCATCGTACAGTTCGTGCTTCCCGTGGGTAACGACGGCGAGGGGATGCAATTGACATCCGCACTGTACTATACGCCCAGCGGACGCAGCATCCACAAGATCGGGATCACCCCCGACGTGGAAACCATTATGCCCGAGGGCGCTGTGACCATGTACGAGCTGGGCGATCTGAACGACGCGCAACTGCAAAAAGCCTATGAAGTCGCGCAGGAAAAATTGGCTGGCACCTTCCCCGAAAACACCCCGGCTCCGACTGTGGAGGAAAGCACCGTCGCGCCGGCTGCACAGGTGGACTCCCCCGCCGCGCCGCAGGCGGAAGATCTGTTATGGTTCCGGGTTTCATAACCCCGTAAAGTGTGATATACTACTTTCGTAGTGGAGAACGCATAAACCCGCGTGGCTCGGCCATCAGGGCAAATCTCTCCTCCACGGTACCAGTACCCTGTTGACGCCCAAGGCTCTGCCAAAGGCGAAAAGAGAGGAGGACGCGTATGAAAAGCATCTTTACCGGCGGCTAGGCGGCAAATGCCCGGCCGTCGTTTTGTTTATCCCGTCCGAACCAACAGATACGGAGGCTGCAATCATGCAAACGGAAACACGCCTTGGGTTCATCGGCATCGTTATGGGCGACCGCAGCATCGCCGGCGAAGTGAACGCTTTGCTTTCGCAGAACGCGGCTGTGATTAAGGCGCGTATCGGCGTGCCGGATGCGGATACGTCCGCTGCCGTGATCGGCCTAATTGTGGAGGGCGACAATCAGGCGCTGGGTTCCTTGACTGCCAAGCTAGGCAATCTTCTCGGCGTGGAAGTGAAAAGCGCCCTGACTAAAAAAAACCGGACGCCGGCCGCACCGCCGGCGCAGGAAAGGGATTAGATCTATGTCATCACAGAATATCCGTAAAATGGTCACCACTGCGATCCTGATCGCGCTTACCATCGTCTTTCAGCTCATGCGCCCTGTCCTTGGCGGCAGCAACATTATTTCCACCTATATCATCGGCAGTCTGGTCAACCTGGCGCTCATCGTGGCGGCGTCCTCCGTGGGACTGGCCAGCGGCGTTTCCGTGGCCGTCATCACACCGCTGATCGCACTGATGCAGGGCCACGCGCTGCTCCCCATGGTACCTTGGATTATCGCCGGCAACCTGGTGCTGGTACTCCTGTATGCATTGTTTGGGCAGAAGGATAAGGCTGTCCTTTCGATCACCTGGGTACGCTGGAGCATCGTGAGCGTGTTTGCGGCGCTTATCAAGTTTGCCGTTATCACGCTGGGGCAGGCGCTTGTTCTGACCTCCTCCAAAGGGCTTGCCTTCGGTGTGGCTGCCGGTACCGCAGCCGGCGCGCAGTTCGTGCAGATCGTAACCGCGTTGATCGGCGCGGTACTGGCCGGTATCATACTGCCTATGCTCCCGGCAAATGTGTTTGGTAAAAAAACGCCCGGAAAGACTGTTTAGTCCCCGTTATCCAGAATAAGCGGCAGCCGCCGGCAGAATGCCGGCGGCTGCCGCTTTATGTTACCATGGAATGGCGATTATCCAATGTCCGGCGCGTCCAGCCGGGCGGAACCGTCTTTATCCAGGAAGAACACGGCTACCGTTCCCGGCCCCGAATGAGACCCGACAATGGGGCCGATGAAGGAAACCATGATTTCCGGCACGTCCAGTTTATCCTTCAGCCGTTCGGCCAGCCACAGCGCATCCTTCTCGCAACCGCCGTGGCTGATGAACATGGTTTGCTCGCCGGGTTCAAGCGCGTCCTGCTCCACCTTTTCATACAGTACTTTCAGGCTGTGGCGGCGGCCCTGCACCTTTATACGCGGTAGCAGGCGGCCTTTTGGATCAACGTTGAGGATAGGTTTAATTTTAAGGATAGAGCCCAGATATGCGCTCGTGGCCGACAGTCGGCCGCCGCGGTGCAGAAAGTGTAAATCGGTCACGGTAAACCAATGGATGACACGCAGTGCGTTATCCGTAACCCATTGCAGTGTTTCCTCGATGCTGTGACCTACGTCGCGGTATAGCAGAGCATAGTGCACCAGCAATCCCTCACCCAGGCTGGCACAGCGGGTATCGAAAGCGAATATACTGCGTTCGGGAAATTTTTCCTTCAGTTCAGCCTCTGCAGCCTTAGCTGTCAGGTATGTGCCGCTCAGGCTGCTGGAGAGCGCCAGCATCAATACGTCTTCGCCCTGTTCCAGCAGCGGCGTCATATGCTCTGTCCATTCGTTTTGCGTCACCTGGAAGGTAGTGGCGACGGCGCCGTTTTCCAGCTGATCGTAAAAATCATTCATCCGCGCGGGCAGTGTTTTGTCCGTCAGGCGGATTTCGTGCATTTGTCCCTCGATTTGGTAGGACATCGGCACGATGTAAAGATGATCTTGTTTTTCTATATACTCCGCGGGTAGGTCGCAGCATGCGTCCGTAACGATCCAAAAAGCCATGTTACACCCTCCTTAACGTTTGCGATTTAAAATGTAAATATAATAATATCAAAACCTCCCTCATTCGTCAACGCGCATCCACATATTTTTCATTTGAAACTCTCGCGGTAATGCCGAACAAACCCAAATTGAATCTCATGCAATTCTCATCAAAGCGTTAACGCATTCTCAAGCATCTCACCCACAGGTATGATAGAATAATCCCGTAAACAGGAACTCTACTTCCCTTATACAGGAGGAAACCATATGGCACAGTATACGGTAGAGGATATCGAAATTTTGCGGCAGAAAAGCGGCATCTCCTACGAGGAAGCCGTCAACTTGCTGGAATATCACAACGGTAGCCTTGCGCGCTCGTTGGTCGATCTGGAGAAGAACGGCCGCCTGCGCGATGTCGGAACGAGCCCCCAGTGTACACCGCACGGCAAGCACCACCATCACACGATAGATTCGCTGTACCAGCTGCGCGTCAAGGTCTTTAAGGGTAATATCCCTATCATCAACCTGTCGATACTTTTCTTGATCTTCGCGCTGTTGGTCGCTCCCTGGTTGGTCATCCTCAGCGCTATCGCCGCGCTGCTGATGGGATATCGTTTCGCTGTAAAGCACGACGATACGGCGTTTGGCGAAGAGTCGCTGGAGCATATGGTTAAAAACGCCGGCAGCAACGTCAAAGGCACCCTGTTCACCATCGCGCGCGATCTTGGGTTGAATAACGAAGGCAAACCTACCGGCGAAAAGGCCGAGGTGCCTCCGGAGCTTGAAAAACGCAGCGAAAACCCCGCCAGCGGCACTACGCCTGTAAGCGTGCAATTTTCCGAGGACGGCAGCGTGCGCGTTACCGAGGACGCGGAAGGCTACCACGAGGCGGATATCCAGTAATGGCGGATTCTCCCGGATTCCTTTCGGCGGTATCTGTCGCCGAAAGGAATTTTCTGCTATACTGTAGCTACATAACGGAGGGATTGTATGAGTAAAATATTGATTATCGAAGACGAGACAAAGATCGCACGCTTTGTGGAATTGGAACTGAAACACGAAGGGTACGAAGTGCAAGCCGCTTTCGACGGGCGCGCCGGGCTTGCGCTGTTTGAAAGCTGGCAGCCCGATTTGCTGATTCTGGATCTGATGCTCCCGGAGATCAGCGGCATTGAGGTCTGCCGCCGCCTGCGCCAGCAAAGCGATATTCCCATCATCATGCTCACGGCCAAAGACGACGTAAGCGACAAGGTAATGGGACTGGATATGGGCGCGGATGATTATATGACCAAACCTTTCGCCATCGAGGAGCTGCTCGCGCGCATCCGCGTCAGCCTGAAAAAGCACCGTTTGGATCGCAATGAGGCGGATTCCGCCCTCGCGGTCGGAAAACTGCGCATGGAGCCGGCCAGCTATACCACGACCTTCGATGGCAAGCCCATAGCGCTGACCAAAAAGGAGTTCGACCTGCTGCATTACCTGTGGCAGCACGAGCATACCGCCATCTCCCGTGACGAGCTGCTTTTGAACGTCTGGGGATACGATTTCGCGGGCGACACAAACATCGTGGACGTCTATATCCGCTATCTTCGCCAGAAGATCGACGACCCGTACCATGTGAAAACCATCCACACCATCCGGGCCGTCGGCTATATTTTCCGATATGAAGAACAATTATAAAGAACTGCGCGAGGCGCGGCACGCCGAAGCCCGGAGGCGCAAGGCGGAGCGCATCGCTGCGCAAGCCCAGCCCGACGCGCAGAAGCTAAGGCATGTGTTTACCCATCCCAGACGCTGGCTACGCACGATGCTAAGCAATCTGCGCTTTTCGCTTACCCTGCGCATCGCGCTGCATTACAGCATCCAGCTTTTTAAAACCACGTTCCTGATCCTCCTTGTGTTTACGATTGTTTACGCCACGGCGCAGATTCCCTCCGTCAACGCCACGCTGGACACGTTGGCCGCCTTGGCCCCGGCCGACGGCGAGGTTTATAGCGCCCAACAGCTCGTTGGTCTGCCCCTCAACGGGGCATACCTGCTGCCCGAACCCCTGCCGACGGATGCCAAAGGCTTTTTTGCAAGCGTACGCCTCGCCTTCAGCGACGTGCAGACGACCGACGGCTATCAACTGTTACTCTACCGGGATACCGTGCATGGCGGCCTGGTAGCCGCGTTTTCGCTTACCTATGTGCTCTACGTCTATACGTTGCTCTTTTGGACGCTCGTGTGCTGCGATCTGTTCCGCGTCGTATATTTCATGCGCGGCAAGCATCGGCTCAACAACGCCGTGCTTAAGCCGATCTCCGAGATGACGGAAGCCGCCGCGACCTTAAGCGCCAACAACCTGAGCAACCGCATCAATATCGCAGGCACCAAGAACGAGCTTAAAGATCTGGCGACCGTGATTAACGGGATGCTGGATCGCATAGAGCGTAGCTATAACAGCCAAAAGCAGTTCGTAAGCGACGCCAGCCACGAGCTGCGCACGCCCATCGCCGTTATCCAGGGATACGCGAGCATGTTGGAGCGTTGGGGAAAGACCGATAAGGCCGTGCTGGACGAGGGTATCACCGCCATATCGCAGGAAACCGCCTCCATGAAGGAACTGGTGGAACGGCTGCTGTTCCTGGCGCGGCACGATAAAAAGACCCTGATGCTTGAAATGGAGGTTTTCGACCCCGCGGAGATCATGAGCTCCGTCCATCGGGATGCCCAGCTCCTCTCTTCCGCGCACGAGTTTGTGCTGCTGCCGCTTGCGCATTGCAGCGTCAACGGGGACAAGGGGATGCTTAAGCAGCTGATGCGCATTCTGGTGGACAATGCCATCAAGTATACACCGCCCGGCGGTAAAATCACGCTCGGTATGACCCACGTGGGCCAGGAGTGCGTGCTTTCCGTGCAGGATACGGGGCCGGGTATCTCCGCGCAGGAGCTGCCCCGCATTTTCGATCGCTTCTACCGCAGCGACAGCGCGCGCAAGGCGCAATCCAGCGGGCACGGGCTGGGGCTTTCCATTGCGCGCATTATCGTGGTGGCGCACGGCGGCAAGATGACGGTGCGCAGCAAAGAAGGCACGGGCACCACTTTCCGCGTTCGCCTGCCTATGGTGGATATAGCCTGATCGGCTTTGACGTTTTCTCCGTTGAAACGCGTTTTGCGTGCTTTGGCGCACCCGGAGGCGCTATTGAAGCATTACGGGTATACGAACGTCCCGTTATATGGTATGCTCATCCTATCGGACCAACCTACAGGAAGGAGACAATACATGGGTAAGAAACCAAAAATCTCAACTGTGATCCTGCTGACCGTGTTGGCAGCGATCATCATCATCAGCGCTACCAGCTTCTACCGTGTCGGGCAGGGCGAAGAGGCGCTTGTGGTTACCTTTGGCAGCGTGACCAGCCAACACGGCCCCGGCCTATACTGGAAAATCCCGTTCGTCCAGGAGATCGTCAGCGAAAGTGTAACCACGATCCATACCATGGAGTACGGTTTCCGCACGACCAAGCAGGGCACAACCGGCAAAGCCGCGCAATACGTGGATGAAACCAACGAAGGCGTGATGCTGACCAACGATAACAGCATCGTCTCGCTGGAAGCCATCTACCAATACACCATCCGGGACGTGAAACAGTACCATTACGACATCGATGATCCGGAGGGAACGCTGCAGCTCGCGTTTGAGGCCGTCATCCGCCGCAACATCCAAAATCGTCCGTTGGATGACGCGCTGCTGAACAAGGAGGAAATCGAGCAGCAGGTGCTGCCGGATTTCCAGGCGCTGATCGACACTTACGACATGGGCGTGAAGATCAACGGCGTGCGCATTCAAAACATTACCGTACCCGCGGACGTATCCGCGGCCTACGAAGATGTGAACAATGCCAAGAACGAGAAGACCAAACGGCTGGACGAAGCCGAGAAGTATGGACACGAAGTCCTGCCCAAGGCCCGCAGCAACGCCTACGAAACTG
>JAJFVI010000123.1 GCA_021371895.1 Eubacteriales bacterium
AGATTCAGCAGTTCCTGTTCTGCAGGTGTCCGGTTATCCTTCTCATGGCTGGATCCGGTTGCGTTGATTCGTTTCACCCACTTGTTAAAAGCCGATGCTGTCAGGTTGTATTCCCGGATGATCTCGCTGCGCGGTTTACAATGGTTGAATAGCTCCACCAGATGTTTCTTTTGCTCTTCGCTAAAGGTTCGCTTCGCCCGTCTCGGTGTCATCGTATTTTCCTCATCGCCTTTCCCGTTATTCTACCATAACCTTATTTTTTCTGTCCGATTTAGGGTAACCAATCCACGTATGGTTGCCCCCGCACTACATTGTGTGCGTGTTGGTGGTAGCCGTATCCATACACTTTTGCAGCATTCGCCACAAGGTGGTTCGGCTGATACCCAGTCGTTTGGCAGCGGTGCTCTGATTGCCATGCTCCTGTGCGAGCACCTGTTTAAGGATTTGCAGATTGATTTCGTCCAGCGTCAGGGTTTGGTTAAACGGGATGGTTTGTTCAGTAATCTCACCAAACATACGAATCTCCCGTTTTAATAGATTGTGGATTGCCTCGGTACGGATGAAAGGCGTATCGGTTCCCAGTACCAGCTCGTTGAGGATGCGCTTGAACTGATCGTAGTTATTAGGCCAGCTGTAATTCTCCATCAAACGCAAACCTTCCGGCTCCAACCCGATAATCTCCTTGGCGTACTGCATATTGAGGGTGCTGATGTAAAGGCTTGCCAGCTGCGGGATCGCTTCGCGATTTTCGCGCATGGAAGGCATGGTGATTACCAAACAGGAAAACCAGTCCACGATCTTGCGAATGCGCTCCTCCGAAGAGCGGTTTGCGTCTGTGGCGGCGCCGAAGATCAGGCGGTTACGCTGATGCACGTGCATATCCTTAATCATCATGAACAATTCCAGAAATTGCTCGTCCGTCAAGGCGCTGATGTTTTTAAAATGGATGGTAATATCCGTCTCGGTCAGCGGTGAATATTTATTTTCTACCAGATAGTTCCAGCCGCGCGAACGTAGCTGCGCGCAGTCGATAATCACAAGCGGCGCGTGGCTCATGTCGCTTCTGGCATACAGAAGTCGCACCATCTGATCTTTCCCTGTGCCGAACTCCCCCAGAATCACCACGGCGTCGCGCCGTTTGGCGTAACGGTCAATATCCACTCCCTCGGCAAAAGAAGACCGTGTAATGCCGTAAAAGGAGTTGAAAAACCGGTCGGTCGCCTCCTCCTTGTCGATCAGGTGAATGCCGTACTTCTCAAGCGTCAGCACCGCCTTGCCGGCGGAAAGGGAGTATACGATATAGGTCTGCTCGTTCATCCTTACACGGCTGCCGGTAATACTGAAATGCTTGCCGGAAACCTCGCAGAAGAAACGCTTGCCACCTTCCGCTAGGATCGGTTCAATCGTACTGTTGATTTTTGCAAGCACGGGCTTTGGCAGCGGATCGGCATGGGAATCGTAGCAGGCTTCGCCGTGCTCATCCAGCACCAACAAGCGTAACGGCTGTGCCTCCGCGATTGCGCGGAAAAACCCCATCCTTTCTTTAAGTTGCCGATAAGTGCGGCTGCTCTGCACGGCCTGCTCCATTGCCAGCTCTACGCTTTCCTGCCCGGAGTTGATAAGCATGGCCGGAATGCCGTAACGTTGCGCGATGGAGCTGGCGATCATATCGCACAGCACCATGGCGTAGCCGTCGTGGGTCAGGCGGCGCATCGCCGTGTGTGCTTCCTCCTCGTCGTTGATGGTGAAAATATCTACATTATATTGGAGCATGTCACATAAAAACCGCGCGTTGCGGGTAATCGCGGGAAAGCCGATGATGGCGTACTTGCCGCTGCCGGTTTCCGCAAGTTTAATAGACCGGAGAATGTCGTAGGCCGACAGGGTAATTTCCACCACGGGCAGACTGCTCTGGCGGCGGATCATCTCCGCCGTGCCGCCACGGGAAAGAATCACGTCGAAATCATCCGGTGTATAGCGGCTGGCAATAGCTGCACCCGTCTGCATGTCCCCCACGAACGCAGTCAGCGCGATATCGTCCCGTTTAGCGGCCGCCTGCCGCATTTGGTGGAGCATTCCCTCGTAGGGTGCGATGCCCAGTACTTTCACTTGACTCATGTGTCATTCCCTTTCTATGGTAGCGAGTGTTTCATGTTGAAATTATATCATCATAATTTTATAATAACAACATCAATGATTCAAAGTTAAACAATATTCTTCAAAACTAACTGAATTATCGATTGAAAACAGGACAAAATAGATGATATGATGATCGTGATGGAACGTTGATAGCGATATAAACTCCATCTGGCGATGAGTTCAATCGAAAGTGTTTCAAAAATGAACGTATGTCTGGAGTGTGACCCATGCTATTGGTTATCATCGCGGATGATTTTACAGGTGCGCTGGACGTGGGCGTTCAGTTCGCCCCATATGACGTCATCATTAAAATAGCTGTCGAGTCCTCTGTAGACGATACGACGATTCCCCGCTGCGATGCGGATGTGCTGGTTGTGGACGCGGAAACGCGCCACCTGTCGCCCGCGGGTGCAGCAGCCGTTGTGCGGCGGCTGGTACGGCTGGCTCGGGAGGGAGGCGCGCAAACCGTTTACTTGAAAACAGATTCAGGACTCCGGGGAAACGTGGGCGCGACGCTCACGGCTGCGCTTAATGAAAGCGACTGGTCATTTTTAGCCTTTGCGCCCGCGTTTCCCGATATGCACCGGCCGACCATCGGAGGCGTTCAATATAACGAAGGCGTCCCGATTCATCAAAGTCCCTTCGGGCAGGACCCTTTTGAACCCGTGCGCACGTCCAGCGTACCGGAACTTTTCCGGGGCGAAAAGGTGCGGATTCGGCTCTACCCCAGGACGCAGCCATACGATACCATTGTAGAAACGTCTGCGATCGGCATTTTCGACGTGGAGCGCAACGAGGATTTCGTACGTATCGGCGAATACCTGCAACGCGAAGGTAAGCTCGGCTTGCTGGCCGGCTGCGCGGCGTTCGCTTCTGTGTTACCGGGTCTGCTGGGCATGCGAAACCGTTATGTGGAGCGTCCCTTGCCGGACAAACCCCTGCTGGTGCTGTGCGGAAGCCTGAATCCCATTACCCGCAGGCAGCTCAACGCCGCCGCCGAGTATGGGTTCACCCGCATTACTCTTACGCATGCGCAGCGGCTAGATTACGGCGAAGGGCAGCGCTTATTGACTCGACTGGAAAGCGCAATGGATGGCAGAAACAGCGTAATCCTTGAAACGGAAGGGATCGACGCCGATACCCTCGAAAAACTGCGCCTGTCGGACGAGGCAGGCAAGCAGGCCATCAGTCGGGCTACCGCCGATCGACTGGGAGAACTTCTCAAGCGATTGATACACGGCGGAATGATACGGGATTATCTGCCCATGATTATCGGCGGTGACACGCTCACGGGCATCATGCGGCAATGGTCCAGTCCGGAAATTACCCTGGAAAGGGAAATCGAACCCGGTGTAGTGCTGTTCTACGTCAATTGCGAAGGTTCCCCCATGCACATGATCTCCAAATCAGGCGGATTCGGCGACGAAAAGCTCCTGCTGCGTGTAGCGCGTGCGGCTCGGGAAGGGAGGAAGGAAGATGAGCTTTACCCTACGGATGCCCGCGCAGGTTTACTGCGGGAATGACGGGCAGGAGAAGCTCCTTGCCTTCGCCGCTCCTTACCGTAAGGTATGCGTTTTTACAGACGCGGCGGTTGCTCGCACGCTCGGCGCTCAAAAGATGTTGAGCGCGCTTCGGGACGCAGGAAAAGAGCTGACGGTGCTGGATGATTTGAAGCCCGAACCCGTCTGCGACGATGCACAAGAAACGGTTGACGTTTTTCGCAAAAGTGGGGCGGAATTGATCGTTGCTATCGGGGGCGGCAGCGTGATGGACGTCGCCAAGCTCGCTTCCATCTCCGCCACGGACGCGATTACAGTACGTAGTTTACTGGAAAATCCCTTGCTCGGGAGCAAAACCGTACCCACCGTGATGATTCCGACAACCGCGGGCACAGGTGCGGAAGCCACACCCAACAGTATCGTGACTGTGCCGGAAAAACAGCTGAAGGCAGGCATCGTCAACCCGGAAATGATCGCCGATCTGGTGATATTGGACGGGGATATGACGGCGGAACTCCCCATGGCCGTCGCAGCCTCCACAGGGGCGGACGCGCTGTGCCACGCCATTGAGTGTTATACTTCCAACAAGGCGACGCCCTTCAGCAACCTTTTCGCTTTGGAAGCACTCAAGCTGATCTTTACCCATATGGAGACAGTCTGCCTGCAACCCGATGCGAAAGAAGCGAAAAATGCCATGCTGCTGGCCGCCTTTTACGGCGGTGTGGCGATCACCGCTTCAGGCACCACGGCGGTGCATGCACTCAGTTACCCGCTGGGTGGGCGCTACCATATTCCCCACGGGGTGGCCAACGCCATCATGCTTATGCCGGTAATGCGCTTCAACGCTCCGGCTTGCCTACCCGTCTTTGCGGCGGTGCTTAACGCGGTTGATCCCGCGCCGGAACTTAGCGACATAGCCAAAGCGGAGCGATTACTAAACCGGATGCAGGAGATGCTCGCGAAACTCGGCATTCCTTCTTCGCTCGCCCCCTATGGGGTAACGGCGGCCGACCTGGACGCGCTGGTGGAAGCGGGCATGGCCGTAACCCGATTATTGAATAACAATCCCCGACCTGTAACCGCGGCAGACGCGCGACGTATGTACGCTTCGGTACTGTAAGGAGGAAACCATGAAGGATATCAAGGGCATCATCGTCCCCATACTTACGCCCATGCAGGCGGACGAAAGTGTGAATTTTGCCCAATTGCGCGTGCAGATCGACCGGCTGATCGCCGCGGGTGCGCATGGAATCTTCTGCTTTGGCACCAACGGCGAGGGTTACATCCTCACCGATGAAGAGAAGGAAGCAGTGCTGGAAGCGACCGTGGCACATGTGAACGGCCGTGTGCCGGTGTACGCCGGCACCGGGTGCGTTGGCACCCGCGCCACCATCCGGCTGAGCTTGTTGGCCAAGGCCATCGGCGCGGACTATCTTTCCGTCATCACGCCGTGGTTCGCCGCCGCATCGCAGCAGGATCTGTACGAGCACTACCGCGCCGTGGCGGAGGCGACGGAGCTGCCGATGATCCTTTACAACATCCCAGCACGCACCGGCAACGCCCTCGCGCCGGAAACAGTCGCCAAACTTTCTGAAATCGACACCATCGTAGGCGTGAAGGACAGCAGCGGCAACTTCGACAATCTGCTCGCCTATCTGGAACAAACCAAAGCCCGTAAGGACTTCCGCGTTCTGTCCGGCAACGACGCACTCACCCTCCCCACGCTGGAGGCGGGTGGTGCGGGCGGCATCGCGGGCTGCGCCAACGTATTTCCCGAGAATATGGTGGGCATTTACGAGGCTTTCATGGCGGGTGATTTGCAAAAGGCTCGCCGGTGCCAGGAAGCAATCGCCGATTTCCGCGCCTGCTTTCACTACGGCAATCCCAACACCATTGTCAAGACTGCCGTCAGCCTGCTGGGCTATCCGGTAGGCGCGTGCCGCAAACCCTTCGACGCACTCTCCGACGAGGGGATGAACGTACTGCGCAAGGTGCTTGCGGATGCCGCCGGAAAGGGCGTGTGCTAAGTGGATAGACCGATACTCGCCGTGACCCTGGGCGACCCCGCGGGTATCGGCCCGGAAATAACGCTGCGCGCGCTGAGTCACGCGGATATTTTCAAGCGTTGCCGTCCGCTGGTCGTCGGGGACGCGTGGGTGTTGGAAAACGCCATGAATTTTCCCGGCATGCCGGCCCTTATGATCCATGCGGTACACAGTGTAAAGGAAGCGCTGTTTATCCCCGGCACGGTAGACGTGCTGGATGAGGGCGCCATGACACCGCCGCTGACACTCGGTGCAGTATCCCCGGCGGCAGGCGAAGCGGCCTTCCGCTATGTGGTCAAGGCAATCGAACTGGCCATGGCGGGGCAGGTGGACGCGACGGTTACCAACCCACTCAACAAGGAAGCGCTTAACGCCGCGGGCCACCACTACGCAGGGCACACCGAACTGTACGCCGAGTATACCCATACTCCCAACTACACAATGATGCTGGCCTACGGCAACCTGCGAATTGTGCATGTGTCTACGCACGTAAGCCTCCGGGATGCCTGCGACCGGGCGAAGCAAGCCCGCGTGTTGGAAGTGATTCGCATTGCGCACAACGCCTGCCTGCGCATGGGTATCGCCCAGCCGAAGATCGGCGTAGCGGGGCTAAACCCTCACGCGGGCGAGCACGGCCTGTTCGGCCGGGAGGAAATCGAAGAGATCGAACCCGCCGTAAAGCAGGCTAACGCTGAAGGCATTCACGCCTTGGGGCCGGAACCCCCGGATACGATCTTTTCTAAGGCGCGCGGAGGCTGGTACGACGCGGTGGTTGCCATGTACCACGATCAGGGGCACATTCCGCTGAAAATGCTGGGATTTACCTACGACAACGCGGCCAAACGCTGGAATGCGGTCGGCGGCGTGAACATTACGCTGGGGTTGCCGATCATCCGAACCTCGGTAGACCACGGCACAGCTTTCGATCAGGCGGGGCTGGGCACGGCAAGCGAAGAAAGTCTGATTAACGCCATGGATTATGCGATCGAATTCGCCGGGAACCGTACGGCGGCGCAACAGGCGCTTTTCGGCAGTGCGCCCGTTTCCCTCACAGCGCCGCAGGAACCCGCGAAGGATGATCCCATATCGATACA
>JAJFVI010000204.1 GCA_021371895.1 Eubacteriales bacterium
CGGAAATCGCTCACCACGGGGCAATCAAACGCCTCGTTGAGCACCGACGCTTCGCCGATCTGAAATGTTGCCGTTAGCGAATGTCCAAGGTAAGTCTCTGCACGCGGAATATGCCAAAGTGTTTGCCCATGGCTGCCAATCAGATCAATGGCGTTTACAGGAACTTTAGCCAGCCTGCACACCGTATGGCATGCGCTAACCGAGAGTTTGCCTAGCAGAAAGCTCATCAGGCACAGTTCGCGGCTACCGCCGGTTTCGCCGCCGGCAAGCGCAAGTATCCGTTCCCGTACGATTGGCTCAAAAGGAATCGTAACAAAGGCGAGCTGCCGCACTTGGGTGCTTAAGGCAAAGCCATCAATCTCCACAAGTGCCGCATCTATGCCGTCTGCCGATGTGCCGCTCATCAGTCCAATCGCCAGCTTACGTTGCTTTTGGGTCACTTCGGATATTTGTTTCACTATATTCACTCCTTTGTGCAAGTAACTTTCGTGCATATTGTGAACCCGCGATCAGGTTTTGTCAAGGAGGGGATTTGCTTGGTTCGTAACGGGATTGACCGTTGTACGGTATGGTCTGCCCTGCTGAAAGGCAAACGAGTGGGCCTGCTTACCACTGGTTCCGGTTTTGACGCGGAGCTTCGCAGTACTGTCGACGTTTTACGAAAGGAAGGCATCAAGCTAACTGCCTTGTATGCGCCGGAGCATGGCATACACGGAGCAAGCAGCGCGGGCGATACGGTTGATACTACCATCGATCACCGCACCGGATTAACGGTATACAGTTTATACCGCAAGGATTCCAAGCGTTTTACGGAGAATATGTTTACCGATGTGGACCTGGTTGTTTATGATATCGCGGATGTGGGCGCTCGCTTTTTTACCTACCTGACTACGCTGCTTTATACGCTGGAGGATTGTGCTGCATTCGGTATCCCGTTGGTGGTGCTTGACCGTGTGAACCCACTGGGTGGCATGCGCATCGAAGGTGCTATGCTGGCTGACGATTGCGTGAGCTTTGTTGGCGGTTATCCCATGCCCATCCGTTACGGCCTTACGGCTGGTGAATATGCGCAGATGGTCAACAGCGAGCAAAAAATCGGCTGCGATTTAACCATTGTGGAAGTTGCGGGTTGGCGAAGAAACATGCTATTCCCCGAAACAGGCCTCCCATGGATTCCCCCAAGCCCATCCTTGCAACACTTTGAAAACGCGCTGCTATACCCGGGCACCTGTTTGTTGGAAGGAACAAACCTTTCCGAAGGCCGCGGCACTTCTGATCCGTTCTTAATACTTGGCGCACCCTATATCGATGCGGATGTGCTGGCAGAGGCGATGAACGATTGCACGCTTTCCGGGGTACGCTTTCTGCCCGCCGGGTTAACCCCGACTGCCAGCAAATACCAGCAGAACCCATGCTATGGCGTCAAAATCATCATCGATGACCCTTACCAGTGTGAACCTGTCCACATCGGAATAACTCTGTTGGATAAGGTTCGTGAGTGCTGGCCGCAGGACTTCGCCTTTCTGCCCCCAAGCACGGCCGGGCAACTACCCATAATCGACCTTTTAAGCGGCAACCATACTTTGCGGGAGGGCTACCGCGGTGAGCAGTACTGGTTCACCGCTCAAAAGGACTGCGAAGCGTTCGCCTGTCGCCGTAAACCTTATCTGTTATATGGAGGAATGTAATCCATGGATATACGTATCGCGCTTGGTCAGCATTTGGTTACCGGTTTTCAAGGGCCAGCAATGACTGAAGAGTTTATCCAAAATGTGCAGGAATCCAAAATCGGCAATGTAATCCTTTTTGAGTATAATGTTGTAGATAAGACACAGCTCAAAACGCTCTGTAACGATATTGCAAAATTGGTTCAATCCGAAACGGGCTATCCGCCGTTCATCACCATAGATCAAGAGGGCGGCGCTGTTTCCCGACTGAAAGAGGATGCCACGATTTTCCCCAGCGCGATGG
>JAJFVI010000233.1 GCA_021371895.1 Eubacteriales bacterium
CCCGGTAAAAGCGCTCGAATACGCGTGACTGATGTTCCTCGGAGATGCCCACTCCGGTGTCCGCGACGGTGAAGCGCGGGCGTTTCCCTTCCATCCCTACGTCGATCTGTACGCTGCCCTTGTGGCGGTTGTATTTTATGGCGTTATCAATGAGGTTGATCATCATTTCTTCCAGCAGCGTACGGTCGCCCAGCACCGTG
Source organism: Eubacteriales bacterium (assembly GCA_021371895.1). GTDB lineage: Bacteria > Bacillota > Clostridia > Christensenellales > Aristaeellaceae > CAXXOK01. Next base: position 201 of record JAJFVI010000233.1, read on the forward strand.
GCGCTGTCGCCTTTTACCGTTACCGTAACATCCTGCCTGTCCGCGACGTCGCGCAGCTTGGAAACGCAGGACTGCGCAAGCAGCATCAGGTCAATGGGCTGCTTCTCGCCCACGGCGCCCTCGTCAAGCTTAGAGAGGCGAAGAATATCTTCGATCAGTGAAAGCATCCGCTTGCTTTCCTGGTGGATCTTTCCGGCGATTTTGGCGGTATCCTCGGGTTTGGCCAACCCTGTGGCCAGCAGTTCCGCGTAACCGGTGATGGTCGTCAGCGGCGTGCGCAGTTCGTGGCTCACGTTGGCGCTGAACTGTTGGCGGTTCTTCTCCGCCATGCGTTCCTCCGTCACATCCTGCAAAAGCAGCACCATACCCAACCCTTCGCCTGCGAGGCTGGCCGACACGCGATAAGCGCGACCGGAGGCGTGCATTTCACCGACGCCGCCATTCTCCTTGAGAAGGCGGATAAGCGTTTCGTGACGGTTGATCTCCGGCAGCAGCTTGCCAACCGGCTCCCCATCCTCCGCATGGAGGATCTGGCGCGCCGTTGGGTTGATGGCCAGTACGTGGTGGCCCTCATCCAACACGATCAGCCCCTCGCGAAGGCCGCTTAAAACGGCGTTCAGCTCCGTCTGCTGCCGCTTGAGGCTGTTCAGCTGCTGCACGATGCGACGGTTTTGTTCCTCCATCCGCCTGATCATCGGCGCCAGTTCCTCGTATACGTCGCTTTCCAGAGGCTTATCCAGATTGATGGCATTGAGCGGTTTGACCAGCATACGGGTAAGCGGCCGCGCCAGCTGCAAGGCCAGCAGCATGGATACGACCAGCCCCAGCGCAACCCACCAGAACATTCCCCGCAGCATGACCGTCACGGTTTTCTGTGTACCTGCGACACGCAGCACCTGCCCGTTTGTCAGTTTCCGGGCGTAATACAGGCTGGTTTCGCCCAACGTAGCACTTTTGCGGGTGGCCCAGCCTGTGCCGTTTTCTACGGCGTCGGCGAATTCGCTGCGGTCGGCGTGGTTTTCCATTTGCGATACATTGCCCTGGCTGTCAAAGAGCACGGTGCCGTCCTGATCGATCAGGGTCACTCGGTTGAGGTAGACGACGCTTTCCAGGAACGCGACCTTATCCGCTTGTTTGTTCATCAGCGAGACGATCGAATCCGACTCCTTTACGAGCTGATCCCGCAGCTGCTGGTTGAACAAAACATTCATGCCGCCAATCAGCAGAACGCAAAGCAGCAGCGATATGATCAGAGTGAATCCGACCAGGCTCCAAAACAGCTTTCTTCGCATGCTATTCCTCCAGCTTGTAGCCCACCCCGCGTACGGTATGGATCATCGTGCTGCAATCGCCGAGCTTTTGCCTGAGGGAACGGATGTGTACGTCCACCGTGCGGGTATCCCCCGCAAAGCCGAGTCCCCATACGTCGTCCAGCAACAATTCACGTGTTACGGCCTTGCCGGTATGCGCCATCAGGAAGGACAACAATTCAAACTCCATGTGGGTAAGTTCCACGTTTTCTTGCGCGGCCTTTACCAGATGACGTTCGCGATCCAGCATCAGCGCACCGACCGTAAACACCTGCGCCGGCACGGCTTCCTTGCTGCGCCGCAGGAGGGCGCGCACACGCGCCAGCAGCTCCATGATGCCGAAAGGTTTGGACAGGTAATCGTCCGCGCCGGCGTCCAGCCCGCGCACCTTGTCCATTTCCGCGCCCTTGGCGGTCACCAAGATCACGGGAAGACGCTTGGTGCGCGGATCACGCCGAAGCCCCGCAAGGAGGGTCATGCCGTCCTCCCCGGGTAGCATGACGTCCAACAGAACCAGCGTGGGCATCGTTTTGTCCAGCGCGGAGCGAAACGCTGCGGTGGTACCGAAACCTGTCGCCTCGAAACCGGCCTGTCGCAGCGCGTACAACTCCAGCTCGCGAACGCCGTCGTCGTCTTCCACTACGTGAATCATTGCAGCACGTCTCCTTTATATAGCCCGGTCACGGAGTATTCCACCCACTCGGCAATGTTGGTCGCATGGTCGCCGATGCGCTCGAAATACTTGGCGATCATCAGCAGATCCAGCGCTTCGCCGCCGCGGGATGCGTCCGCGCTAAGCAGCTCGATCAACTCCTGCTTCACATCGCAAAAGAGATCGTCAACCGTGTCGTCGCTTGCGATCACATCCCGGGCCAAATCCACGTCCCGGCGCACGTAGGCGTCGATAGCGCGGTGCACCATCTCGATTGCCGCGCGGGACATGGCGCCGAAATGTTCCGGCTGCATGGCGGCGGAAAAGTTCATCATGGTCACGATCTCGCTGATATCCGCAGCGTGGTCGCCGATGCGTTCCATATCCGTAATCATCTTGAGCGCCGAGGATACCACGCGCAGATCATGCGCCACCGGCTGGCGCGTGAGCAGCATGCGCAGGCACAGGCTTTCGATCTCGCGTTCCTTGCGATCCACCAGCGCATCGCCCTCAATGATCTCCCGCGCCTTTTGCAGATCGGCCGTTTGCAGCGCGTCGCAGGCGCTTTCGATGGTCGTCTCGATCAGGGAGCCCATTTCGATCATCTGGGTGTTTAAAACTTCCACTTGTTCGTCGAAACGGTTTTTCATCATCCGAACCTCCCCGTAATGTAGTCCTCGGTGCGCTTATCCACCGGCATGGAGAACAGCTTTTCCGTATCGCTGTACTCCACCACCTCGCCCAACAGGAAAAATGCGGTGGTATCACTTACGCGCAGCGCCTGCTGCATATTGTGTGTCACCATGACCAGGGTGTAATGCTCTTTCAGCTGCAACGCGAGCTCCTCAATCTTCGCCGTGGAGATAGGGTCAAGCGCGCTGGTCGGTTCGTCCATCAAAAGCACCTCAGGCTGCACAGCCAGCGCGCGGGCGATGCACAACCGCTGCTGTTGCCCGCCGGAGAGCCCCAGAGCGCTCTTCAAGAGCCTGTCTTTGAGCTCCCCCCAGATCGCCGCATCCTGCAGCGACTTTTCCACGATCTCATCCAGCATCGCCTTGCGGTGTACGCCGTGCGTGCGCGGCCCGTAGGCGATGTTGTCGTAAATGGTCATCGGGAAGGGGTTAGGCTTTTGAAACACCATGCCTACGCGCTTGCGCAACAGGTTTACGTCCAGATCCTTACCGTATATATCTTCGCCGTCGAGGGTCACGCTTCCTGTTATGTGGCAGCCCGGAATCAGATCATTCATGCGGTTAAGGGTTTTAATCAGCGTGGATTTTCCACACCCGGAAGGGCCGATGAACGCCGTGATGCGATTGGCGGCGATGGACATATTGACGTTCTTGAGCGCTTGCAGGTCATCGTAATAGAGATCCAGGTTTTTAATCTCAATCTTGCTCATGGCTACTCCTTTATAATCCTGCGGGAAATCAGCCCGCTCAGCCCATTCATGAGCATCACGAACACCAATAGCACCGCGGCCGTGGCGTAGGCTTCGCCGATATGCAGTCCCTCGCCCGCCAGCACGTACATGTGTACCGAAAGCGTACGGCCGGAGGAAAGCAGGCTGGAGGGAAGCCGGGCGAGCGTGCCGGCGGTAAACAGCAGCGCGGCGGTTTCGCCCACGATGCGGCCGATGGACAGCACCACACCCGCGAGGATGCCCGGAGAGGCAGGAGGCAGCACAATGCGCCATACGGTACGCAGCTTACCTGCGCCCAAGCTGTAACTACCCTCGCGGTAGCCGTCGGGAACCGAGAGGAGCGCCTCCTCGGTAGTGCGCAGGATCACGGGGAGCACCATCAGGCTCAGCGTCAGCGCGCCGGCGAGGATCGAAAGTCCCATATTCAGGCTGATGACGAAGAACATCATGCCGAACAGGCCGTAGATGATGCTGGGGATGCCGGCTAGGGTTTCCGCTGTCAGCCGGACCGCCCGGACCAGCAGGCTGTTGCGTTTCGCGTACTCGCTTAAGTAGATCGCGCCGCCCACGCCCAGCGGCACCGCCACGATAAGTGACAGCGCCGTGATGATAAAGGTGTTGATCAGCGAAGGCAACAGGCTCTGGTTATCGGTAGTGTACGTAAGCGAAAACAGCGAAGGCTTCAAGTTGGGGAGGCCCTTGATGAGGATATCGGCTACCACATCCAGAAGCGCAAAAACCGTGATGCAGGTGCTAAGAAAGCATGCCAGGCGAATCAGCGCGGAGAAAGGATGACGCTTCCAGTGCAGCAGGTTAGCACGTAGGGTGTTCAGCAGTCTGGAACCGCCAGGCCGCAGGATCGGGGTGCCGGCCGCGCGTGCGGATTTCATGCGGTCTCCCCCTTCCGTTTCAATATGGAGAACAGCAGATTGATGAGCAGGATAAACACGAACAGTACCACACCCGTGGCGATAAGGGCTTCGCGATGCATATCGGCGGCGTAGCCCATTTCGGTTACGATGTTGCTGGTCAGCGTCCGCACGCCTTTCAGAAGTCCCTTGGGCATACGCGCCTGGTTGCCGGCGACCATCACCACGGCCATGGTTTCGCCAATGGCGCGGCCGATGCCCAGCACCACGGCCGCGAGGATGCCGCTTTTCGCGGCGGGCATGACGGCGCGAAATACGCTGCGCTCCTCCGTGGCGCCCAGCGCGAGGCTGCCTTCAAAGTAGTATTCCGGTACGGCCTTTACGGCGCTGTAGGTGAGCTGCAATATGGTCGGGAGAATCATGATGCCCAGCAGCAGGCACGCCGTAAGGATACTGAAACCCGTTCCGCCGAAAACCTCGCGTACCATCGGCACCAAGTTGGTGATCCCAAAGAAGCCGTACACCACCGAAGGGATGCCCGCCATCAGCGCCATCATCGGCTGGAGCACCTTAAGCAGATTTTTTGGCGCAAAGCGCGCCATATACACGCCCGCCAAGATGCCAATCGGCCCGCCGATGAGCAGCGCGCCTGCCGTAACGTATATGCTGCCGACAATCATCGGCAGGATGCCGTACACGCCTTTGCCCGTGTCGTAGATATCCGGTGACCACGTGGTGCCGGATAGAAAAGCGAATAAATCGTACTTCTTAAAGAAAGGTATCCCATTGGCGAAGAGAAACACGCAGATGAGCACAACCGCCGCGATACACACGCTGGCCGAGGCCGCGAACACCCAACGCATCACGCGTTCCTTCAACCTCATTCCCATCCATCCTTTCATACTGATTAACAATATGAAAATCTTGTTAGCACAATGTATTCGCAATGTAAAATCCATGTAAAATTGTAAAATTTCTTTTACATCCTCCCCGCGCCGACGATTTTACACGGATTTAACGCATCGAGCATTATGTGTTTACATACTCCGTTTATCATGGCAGATGTGACATGGAAACAAGATTGTGATGCAACGGGAAGAAAGGATGGAAACTCAACATGAAAAAACTAACGGGCATTCTTCTGGCGATCGTTATGGGTCTGGGTCTGGTGGGCACCGCTTTTGCCTCCGACGAGATCATGGTTATCAGCCGTGAGGCCGGCAGCGGAACACGCGGCGCTTTTGTGGAACTGACCGGCGTCGAAGTGAAGGACGCGGACGGCAACAAGGTTGATCACACGTTCGAGGACGCGATCATCCAAAACGGCACTGCGCAGGTGATCACCACCGTCGCCAGCGCCGAAGAAGCGATCGGCTACATCTCGCTTGGCTCCCTGGACACCACCGTGAAGGCCCTGACGGTCGACGGTGTACAGGCGACTACTGAAAACGTGCAGAACGGCACCTACACACTAGCCCGTCCCTTCAACGTTGCCGTAAAGGAAGGCCTCAGTGATACTGCAAAGGATTTCATGGCTTGGATTCTGGGCGCGGACGGCCAGCAGATGGTCAGCGATAACAAATACGTGGCTCTGCCTGTGGTAGAGTACACTGCGGCACCCGTAGCCGGTAAGATCGTCGTGGGCGGCAGCTCTTCCGTCGGCCCCCTGATGGAGAAACTTGCCGAAGCGTACATGGCGGTGAATCCCGAAGTGAATATCGAAGTGCAGATCAGCGACTCCACCACCGGCATGACCGGCGCCGCGGACGGCACGTTTGACATCGGCATGGCCAGCCGCGAACTCAAGCAGAGCGAGTTGGACAAAGGTCTGCTCCCGACCGTGATCGCCATGGACGGCATCGCGATGATCGTGAACAACGCCAACACCTTGGAGAATATCACCACCGAGCAGATTCGCCAGGTGTTCGTAGGCGAAACCACCCTCTGGTCCGCGCTGCAATAATAAGCGGACAAGCCTTGCATAAAATGCTGTTCGCAGATAGAACAGCAAAGCGCGAAACACCCTGTAAGCATAAGCTTGCAGGGTGTTTTGGTGTCGGCCGAGGCCTCCTTTATGAGGGGGAAGTGGTAAACTGCCATAATCATAAATTGCGGTATTGTTGGGGCGTATAGCCGGTAAACTGCTTAAACACCGTGGTAAAGTGCCCCTGCGAGGAAAACTGGTAGAACGCGGCGATGTCGGGGATGGGGTCGTTGCCGTAGCGCATGAAGTGCGCCGCTTCCTCCGCCCGGCGGCGCAGGATGAAGCGGTGCAGCGCTTCGCCCGTCTCCTGCTTGAAGCGTTTGGACAGGTAATCCGGGTGTACGCCCACGTATTGAGCAATG
>JAJFVI010000240.1 GCA_021371895.1 Eubacteriales bacterium
CCAAACGGAGGCAATCGTTCCAATCGGCGTGCAGGCCCGCGGGCATCCCGTGCGGGCCAAGATGCGTCATGCTGAAGCGAACGGCACGCTTCAGGTGATCCATCACCGTGCCTTCGTCCCGGTCGGCATAGGGAAGCACCTCCCGCAGGAACGCCGTATCCCCGGTTTCGGCGATGTACTTGTACACCGTGGGAAACAGCCACAGCGCGTCGTCGGCGCGGTAGTGGGGGTGTCCGGTTTCCTTGGCATAGCTTTCGTCATCGGGGGTTTCCTCGCGGCCGGGCGTATGGCTATATTTCACCAGCGGCAGGCCCGCGCCGTGATGCACCTGCGCCGTCAGCATAAAAGTGAGCCTTTGTTTGGCCAGCGTCGGGTCCAGATGGATAACGCCTTGAATGTCCTGCACGGTATCGCGGTAGCCATAGCCGTTGCGCTGCCCGCAGTACATCAGCGACGCGGCGCGGCTCCACACCACGGTGGTAAAACATTGGAAAGCGTTCCAGGTGTTCACCATGGCGTTAAAGCGCTCGTCCGGCGTTTGCACCTGTAGCCCGTCCAGCTTCCCATGCCAGTAGGCTTTCAGTGCCGCAAGCTCACTCTCGGCGGTTTCCCCGGGGTACTCGGCGTAACGGTTCAGCAGTGCGCGCGCCTGCGCCTCTGTTTTCTGCCCCAGCAGGAAAATCAGTGTGCGTATTTCGCCGGGCGCCAGCGTAAGCGCCGCGTGCAGCGCACCGCAGGGGTTGCCGTTGTAGCACTGGCTGCCGTCCAGCAGCCCGGCGGCGACCGCAGCGGGTGCGTTAAACCGTTTGCGCCCCAAAAAGCTTTCGCGGCTGCCCGTGCAGCTTGCCACCGGTGCGCCCACCAGCCCGAAGAAGCGCTCCCGGCCGTTGGAACCATCCGGTAAGCGATCCCAATATTCGTTAATGTGCTGTAAAATGTGGTCGCCCATGAACTCCGTGCGGCTGATGAACTGCGTGTATTGCAGGTTAACCAGATCCTGCTCATAATTGCTCTCGTTGGTGAGTTCGCAATAGCTGAATACGGAAATCTGGCGTGGCGAATCGCCTATGTTTTCCACAGACAGCCGCCACACCTCGTGCGTCGCGCCCATGGGTACGTAATACAGCGCCTTGGCGCGGATGCCTGCGTACTCGCTTTCAAATTCCGTATACGCGGTACCATGGCGGCACAGGGAATGGTACATGTCCAGCGGCTTGGCGACGGGTTTCCATGAAGCCGACCAGAAATCACCGGTATCGTCATCCCGCAGGTAGATGTAGCGGCCGGGCTCATCAAACTGGTTGAAGGAATAGCGCAGGATGCGCCCCTCCGCGCCGGATTTTACGAAGCTGTACCCGCCCGCGCTCTGCGTGATGATCGCGCCGTATTCCGGCGAACCCAGGTAGTTGGCCCAGGGCGCGGGAGTATCGGGGTTGGTAATCACATATTCGCGTGCCCGTTCGTCAAAATAACCGTATTGCATGTTGTTTCCCTCCAGAGTGAAAACGTTTTCGGCCATGGGTGTAAACCGCCTCGCCACCCGTGCCTTTTGGCGTATTGTAGCATAGCAGGCACGGGATTGCAAGGTTGGAAGACATAGGAAGCCGCGACACAAGCATTGGAACCACACCATTCGTGGATCATCGCATTGAAATATTGGCTTTCCCCAAAAATACATACAGCTTCTTTTAGTTGACAATTAATACTTGAAGTTATAGAATAATGCCATTAGTACTTGAAAATGGAAATATGAATGGGGGTTTTTCAATGAGCATATGGGGCATGGGAGCATGGGATGACGACACTGTAAATAGGTTCCTTGACGATGGTAAGAACGGTTATATGACGATTGGATACAATCACACAGAAGCTCCGGCGCTATATGCAATGTTCGATCGCATTCGGCAGGGTGACATCATTTACCTGAAGACTTTTTACGGTATTGAACGAAGGCTGACGATCAAGGCAGTCGGCATCGTTACGCAAGGAGCATACTTCGATGAGCATAACGTAGACTCCAATCCTCCGGGAAGCGATCTTTCGGAACAACGAGAGATCGCTTCTGTAGCGTGGAAATGCACGACGCCCTGCGTATACCCCATGTCGGAGGCAGAAATGAAAAATAACGTATACAATAACACGCTGTATGAGGAATTTAACCATACCATAGGCGAGAAGATCATCGACTTGCTTGGCTGACCCCCCCGTTGCAGGTTTCCCGCGCTGCTTGGCAAGCCTAAGCGCCGTTTGGCTACCTATCCAGCTCCACCACCCGCGTACACACCCGCTCCAGAAACGCCCTGTCGTGCTCCACCATGAGCATCGTGGGCTGCGTCCGCACAAGCAGCGTTTCCAGCTGTATGCGGCTGAACACGTCCAGATAATTCAGCGGCTCGTCCCACACGTACAGGTGCGCGGGCTCGCACAGGCTGCGGGCCAGTAAAAGCTTCTTCTTCTGGCCTTCGCTGTATTGCTCAATGGCGATGTCGAACTGCTCCCGCCCAAAATCCATGTTGCGCAGAATCGCCTTGAACAGCGTTTCGTCCACGCCGCTTTGGTCGATGAACGCGCGCAATGTGCCGCGCAGGTGCGCGGTGGACTGGGGAACATAGCTGATGGTAAGCCCCGACGCAATCATAATGTCGCCGTGCATTGCATCGCTCAAGCCGCATAGTGTCTGCAGCACGCTGCTCTTACCCGCCCCGTTGCGCCCGACGAGCGCCACCCGTTCCCCGCGGGAAACGGAAAAAGCTATCCCTTCGCAGACCGTGCGTTCGCCGTAGCGGATGGCCGCGCCTCGCACCTCAATCAGCCGTTTTTTCGGGTGCGTCAGCGTCTCTATTTTTAGCTCCCCCACTCGTTCCACATCTTTCATCAGACTGCGCTTCTCCTCCATCTCCTTCTCGATACGCGCCTGCGCATTCAGCGAGCGCTTCATCACGGCGGCGGCGCGCGCGCCCACATAACCGCGATCCACGGCGGCCGCCTCGTCGGGCTTTACGTGGAACTTTCCCTTCTCTCCCTTTCGGCTCCATTCCGCCTGGCGGCGCGCGCTGATGGTCAGGCGGGCGACATCCTTTTGCAGCTGCTCGTTGCGCGCCTGTTCGCTTTCGTTTTTCCGAAGCCACTCCCGTTCCCAATCGTCAAAATTGCCGCGCTGCACCGCGACCGTCGTACGGTTGAGCGATATCGTATGGTCCACGCAGCGGTTGAGAAACGCGCGGTCGTGGCTGACCAGCAGAAAGCCGTCCTTGCGGGAAAGGTAATCGGCCACCAGCTCACGACCCTGCAAATCCAGGTGGTTGGTCGGCTCGTCGATCAGCGGATAAACATCCTCACGGGCAAACAGCGCGGCCAACTGCGCCTTGGTCTGCTCCCCACGGCTGAGTGAAGCGTAAGGCCGCGCCAGAGCCTCCTCCGGCACGCCAAGCTGGCTGAGTTCCAGCGTCAGGCGCCACGCGGGAGCTTCGGGCGCGCAAGCCATGAGCACTTCCAGCGTCGCACGCTGTGACTCCGGCGTCGCAAACGGGAACAGCGCAGGCGTAAGCGGCAGGGTGATTGTGCCCTGCGGGTTCAGCTGCCCTGCCAGAAGCCTGAGCAGCGTGGTCTTGCCGCGCCCGTTGCGGCCGATCAGCCCCAGGCGCCAAGTGCTGTCCAACCGGCAGGAAAGGTGCGTAAACACATCCTCGTAACCGCCTTCGTAGGCAAAGGTCACGTCGATACATTGAATAATCGCCATCGGGAGTACCTCCGTTTCCGGGAAGGGGAGGCTGCGGAAACAGCGCAAACAAAAACAGAGCCTTCCGGCTGCGCCGTCCTGCCAATCCGAAGCCAGCCGTTTGCACGCGGCAAACGGGCTTCGTTCTCCCCCGGGGTAATGGGGCGGCAGGGTTAATGGCGCATCCTTTCAACTCCGTTTCTTTATCATCATCATTGGATTCAACCGCATTGTAACACCCGCCCGGAAGGCTGTCAATCCTCTGCGGATTCAGCTAATTGCAGCTTGCCGTTTTCAATGCCGGTCACCGTCGCCAGCGACACCACCCGGTAGCCCTCGTTACGCAGGCGCTGCCCGCCCGGTTGGAAGCCCTTTTCGATGCAAATGCCGATGCCGGCCACGTGGGAACCCGCTTGGCGCACGATTTCCGCCAGCCCTTCGGCGGCTTCTCCGTTAGCCAGAAAATCATCGATAATCAGCACGTGCGCATCCTTGGGCAGGTAGTTTTTCGCGATGCGGATAAAGTTTTCGTCGTGGTGGGTGAAGCTGTAAACCTTCGCCTCGTACACATCGCCACCCAAGGTGCTTGTAGTATGGCTCTTTTTGGCGAAAATGACCGGCAAGTTGCCAAACGCCTGCGCGGTGGTGATGGCCGCGGCGATGCCGCTGGCCTCAACAGTCAGAATCATATCGACCTGCGTGTCCCCGAAAGCTTCGTGAAAAGCCTTCCCGATGTTGGTCAGCAGGGCGATGTCCAGCCGGTGGTTTAAAAACATATCCACCTTCACAATATCTTCCCCGATACCGAAGCCCTGTTTCCGTATCGCCTCGCGAAGCTCTTTCATATCGGTCTCCCTCCGCCGTTGGTTTGTTTAAGAATAGCAAAAAACCGCGCGTTTTGCAAGCGTATTTGAAAAACGTTCGGAATTTTATGCATGAGGGCACCGTGGTACATCTCTGCGAGGGAACGCCCCGGAGACCATTACAGCGGCGCGCATGCATCGGCATGCGGGTTGGACATTTAGCGATGATCTTGTTATAATACGAACAACAAGGCGCGTAACGCCCGCCCGTTAAAACAAGCGATTGGGAAAAGAGCGGATCGATATGGATAAACTAAAAATCCTCGCCGTGGTGGGTTCCCTGCGGCAAGGCTCGTTCAACCGGCAGTTGGCGCTGGCGGCTGGGGAACTGGTGAAGGAGAGTGCCGATTTTTCGTTATTAAACTATGCCGACGTTCCGCTGCTGAATCAGGACGACGAATACCCAGCGCCGGAACCCGTGCGCCGCGTGCGCGAAGCGGTGAAAGCCGCTGACGGGCTATGGCTCTTTACGCCGGAATACAACCATACTTTTTCCGGCGTACTTAAAAACCTGATCGATTGGCTTTCCCGCCCCGTAAGCGACACGGAGCGGCAGGTGCTTTCCCATAAAGCGGTAGCCGTCAGCGGTATCACCACGGGCATGACCGGCACGGCGTGCGCGCAGGATCAACTGGTGATGCTCCTAAGCCTGCTCAACATGCGGGTGATGAACTATCCCCGTGTAGCCGTGCCCAACGCGAAAACGCAGCTGGACGAGGCGGGAAGGCTTCGGTTGAATGCGGAAAGTCTGGCCTTTCTGGAAAAACAGGCGGCGGCATATGTAAAGTTCCTGCAAAAGGGATAACGCCGGAAAGCACTAATGAAAACGCCTCGCATTTACGCTGGTTAAAAGAGGATATTGTACCTATATGCTTCCATAAGTAGCGCGAATATTGCGACTCTCCAGCATGGGGAAAGTGCTAATTCATGAACGGAGGCCCCCGCACATACAGCGCTCCGACCGCAAGCCAAGGTAGTATAACCGGTACCAGTTGCGCCTGCGTTACGGCTTGACATCCGCGCTCTGTTCCGCTACAATAAAGCCCGCACCCCATGCGCCCGTAGCTCAGTTGGATAGAGTGTCAGACTCCGACTCTGAAGGTCATGCGTTCGAATCGCACCGGGCGTACCAGCAAAACCGCTTGAAATCAGCACTTTCAAGCGGTTCTCTTATTCCTAAAATCCACCTATTTTATCAATTTGCACCTATTTAGCACCTGTGAGAGGTGCAAAACGAGGTGCAAATTATTCAGATACTCAGATACTCTAATTCGTCATCTGCTCGATTATACATCGCTATAGGAACGATGGGCCCCGAACCGCCCCTCTCAAGGTCAAACAGCCGCATGCGGCGGTGGCTGCCTGGCGGCTTGCATTATTATCTGGCTCGGGGAATCTGGAATTATCATCTGGCGGCTACTACTTGGCGTTCGGGTTCCTACAAATGTGCGCAAAATTCTTGACACTACCCTTCGCCAGAAAGTCGTTATAGTATTTGTTGAACTGCGTGGACTGATATGGCATTTCCCCGGCAGACTGACAGGTATCGCAGTATTCCAACCACAGCAGATTCAGGGCGACTCCATTCCGCCGCAGTTCCCGGTGTACAGGCTCATAGTCCGGCATCCTGAAAACTGGTTCCTTTCGGGTATCAGCAAGCATTATAATACATGCGCTGCTAACATGTAACATCAACAAGCTTTTCGAGTGTATCTGCTATCAAACGTGTGAAGGAATGTTTCACGATTATTATGAAGTTTCGCTATGCTTTAATGCGTTGCTCAAGTTACCGGTTGCCGTACATCTGGGTGTAATAATCCCGGTAATCGCCCGCCAGTATCTCTTTCCACCACGACTGGTGATCCAGATACCACTGCACCGTTTTGTGAATGCCCGTGTCAAAATCCGTTTGGGCTTCCCAGCCCAGTTCGTTATGGATCTTGGTCGGGTCTATGGCGTAACGCTGATCGTGACCCGGCCGATCCTTAACGAAACGGATCAGGCTTTCCGGCTTGCCAAGCGCATGCAGGATGGTCTTTACGACCTGCAGGTTGTTGCGCTCGTTATGCGCGCCGATGTTATACACTTCGCTCTCACGCCCCTTGCGCATCACCAGGTCGATCGCCGAGCAATGATCCTCCACATATAGCCAATCGCGGATGTTTTCCCCGTTGCCGTATACCGGCAGGCTCTCATCCGCCAGCGCGCGCGTGATGATCAGCGGGATCAGTTTTTCGGGGAAATGGTAGGGGCCGTAGTTGTTGGAGCAGCGTGTGATGGACACCGGAAGCCCGAACGTGCGCGCATAAGCCAGCACCAGCAGATCGGCCGCCGCCTTGGACGCTGAATAAGGTGAGGAAGTGTGGAGGGGGGAAACCTCCGAAAACAGCAGATCGGGGCGATCCAGCGGCAGATCACCGTAGACCTCATCCGTACCCACCTGGTGAAAACGCCGGATGCCGTATTTGCGGCAGGTGTCCATTAATACCTGTGTGCCCATGATGTTGGTTTGCAGGAAGATTTCCGGGTTCTCCACGGAGCGGTCCACATGGGATTCCGCCGCGAAGTTGACGATGATATCGGGCTTTTCTTCGGCAAACAGTGTAAAGACGGTCGCGCGATCAGCCACGTCGCCCTTGACAAAGCGGAAATGTTCGTTTCCCATCGCGCCTTCGAGCGTTTTCAGGTTTCCGGCGTAGGTGAGGTTATCCAGGCATACAATCCGATCCTGCGGATAATGCTTAAGCTGGTAGTAGATAAAGTTGCCACCGATGAACCCCGCGCCGCCTGTAACAATGATCGTCATGCCGCAATATCCCTCCGTTTGGTATTGCTTCGCTCAGCCTTCGTAGGTGAAGTTGCAGTCGCTCTCCGACAGGCAGGGCGCTGACGCGTCCTTGGTGGACAGGGTCGGCTCTGCGACGCCCCAATCCACATGGATCTGCGGATCGTTATAGTAGATCTTGCGGTCGTATTCCTGGCTGTAAAACCGATCG
>JAJFVI010000275.1 GCA_021371895.1 Eubacteriales bacterium
GCATCGACCACCGCTTCTCCGAAGCCGCCTGGATCTACGGCCGGTACACCACCGACTACTTCCCGTCCGTGCCGTGGGAAGGCAACCTGCCCACCATCGGCCAGCGCAAGGCGCCCGGCAGCCCCGTGGCGGGGCACGCCAACGTCCTCATATTTCCGGATCTGCAATCGGGCAACATCGGCTACAAGCTGGTGCAGCGCTTTGCGAACGCTACGGCGGTCGGCCCCATTGTGCAAGGTTTAGCCAAACCGGTTAACGACCTCAGCCGCGGTTGCTCGGTGGATGACATCGTAAGCGTCGTGGCAATCACCGCTGTAAAAGCACAGGGATAAGGAGTTTAGATCAATGAAAGTTTTAATTCTCAACGCGGGTTCCTCCTCCCTGAAATATCAACTAATCGACATGAACGGCGAAAAGCTGCTGGCCAAGGGGTTGATAGAGCGTATCGGCATCAAGGGCAGCCGCATAACCCAGAAGGTAGACGGCAAGGCTTTCGACGCAGAAGCCCCCATGAAAACCCATACCGAGGGCATCAAGTGGATGCTCAAGGCGCTTACCGACCCGGAAAAGGGCGCGGTAAAGAGCATGGACGAGATCGGCGCGGTGGGCCACCGCGTGCTGCACGGCGGCGAACGTTTTACCGCGAGCGTGCTGGTGAACGACGAGGTGAAGAACGCGATTCGCGACAACATCCCCCTGGGCCCGCTGCACAATCCGGCCAACCTGATGGGTATCGAGGCTTGCGAAAAGGTGATGCCCCACACCCCCAACGTGGCTGTGTTCGATACTGCTTTCCATCAGACCATGCCCAGAAAGGCATACCTGTACGGCGTGCCCATGAAGTATTATCAAACGCTCCACGTTCGCCGCTACGGCTTCCATGGCACCAGCCACCGCTATGTCAGCAAGCGTGTGTGCGAGTTTCTGGGGCTGGATCGCGCCCATAGCCGCATCATTACCTGCCACCTGGGCAACGGTTCCAGCCTGGCCGCGGTGCTCAACGGCAAATGCCTGGATACCAGTATGGGCCTTACGCCTCTGGAAGGCGTGCTAATGGGTACCCGTTCCGGCAACCTTGACCCGGCGGTGGTGCAGTACATCGCCAATAACGAAAAGATGACCGTGGACGAAGTGCTGTCCATGCTCAATAAAGAGAGTGGACTGTTGGGCGTCAGCGGTATTTCCAGCGACATGCGGGATTTGGACGACGCCGCCGACCGTGGGGAGGACGGCGCCATCATCGCGCGGGATATGCTGGTATGGGGCATTCGTAAGTACATCGGCGCTTACGCCGCCGAGATGAACGGTGTGGACGCCATCGTGTTCACCGCCGGCATCGGCGAAAACAACAGCAACCTCCGCGCTATGATAATGAAGGATTTTGATTATCTGGGCGCGAGGCTCGACCCCGAGAAGAACAAGACCCGCAACGAGGCCGTAATCTCCACCGACGACAGCACTGTGAAGGTGTGCGTGATCCCCACCGACGAGGAGTGTGTGATCGCGCGGGACACCCTCGCCATCGTGGAAGGGCACCCCATCGTGGACTGACGCACGCCTAAACCCATGCAAAATACTCGTTGACAAGAAGGCGAACAAGGCTTATAATACAGTTTGTCACATCGCGAGGAGGAGCTATGGAACTGGACGTTACCAAGGCATTGCAGGCACCCGGAACGGTGTTTCCGTTTACGGCAAGCGTAGTGCTTCCGCCTCAGGATGTGATTGGAGAAACGGTTACCTTCGATGCGGTTTCGCTCCGGGGTCAGTATAGCACCTGGGACGGGGCCGTGCGGTTGGCTGGCGAGATGACGACTACGGCGCACGCGATATGCGCCTTATGCCTCCAACCCGCCGATATTCCCATGTCCCTCCCGTTTGACGAGACGTTCCGCAGGGACGTCAACGAACTGGAAGACGATGCTTTCGTCTACGAGGGCAACCGGGTAGCGCTTTTCCAAATGACGCTGACGCTGATCATGCTCAACCTTCCCATGCGCTTCGTGTGCCAGGAGGACTGTGAGGGCAGCGAGGCGTACAGGACGTTCAACCAGCAGGAACTCGATAACTCGAACGAAGAGGAACCGCGGACACAGCGTCCTTTTGAAGCGTTGCAAAGCTTGCTGGACGAAGAGGTCGGCAAGGCCGACTAGCCACCGAGCTTGCGAAGCAGGCGAATGGCGTAGCCGCGACACACCAACGGTGTGGGGCGGCCGAAAGAGGAGGTGTAATCATGGCTCTTCCGAAAGGTAAAATATCCCGGGCTCGCGGCCGCAAACGTCGTACCCACTGGAAGTTAACCCTGCCCGGCATCACGGATTGCCCGCAGTGCCACCAGAAGAAGCTCACGCATCGCGTGTGCAAGCATTGCGGCTATTATGACGGTAAGCAGGTCATCAAGATGACCGACGATAAGGACAAGAAGAAGAAAGAGAACGCATAAGCGTTCTCCCACATCTTGGACGTGTTAACGCTCCCAATAGAATTTGCCTGTTGATCGGGAAGAGTACGCGGTTCGCCCAGCAGAGAGGACAGCTCAGCGGCTGGAAAGCTGTCCGGGGTAAGGGCTTGCGGAAGGTCGCCCGTGAAGGCGCGCAATGAGGCGCGGCGGGATTTGATCCCACGCGTTAGTTTCGCCGGTCGCGCCCGATAACGCGCAGGCAAGGCGGTAGCGCAAGCTGCCGTAAAGCAAGGTGGTACCACGGAGCTGCTCCGTCCTTCGGACGAGGCGGCTTTTTACTTTTTTAGGGGGAAGGTGCCGTAAATGACCTACTGGCAGGGCGTGCTTTCCAGGCTCAGCATTCCGGGCGTACTTTTACTTGTACTGGGCGGCGTAATGTGTTTTGCGGCGCCCTGGCTGAGCCGACGGGTGTTCAAGCGGTGGGGCGAACGGGCGGCGACGCCCATAAAGGTTATCGGGTTAGTCATTGTAATCCTCAGCACGCTGATCTTGCTGGATTTTATCCCCAATCTATGATGGAGAGTGAACGGATATGAGCGAGACGAACACTGAGTTTACGATGGATAAAGTGTATAACCCGCAGGAGATCGAGGGGAAACTGTACGAGATGTGGGAAAGCTCCGGCGCGTTCCGGGCACACCGCGTACCGGGCAAAAAACCCTATACCATCGTCATGCCCCCGCCTAACATCACCGGTCAACTGCACATGGGTCACGCGATGGACTGCCTTTTGCAGGATGCGCCTATCCGCTACCACCGTATGAAGGGAGACCCCACACTTTGGCTGCCCGGTACCGACCATGCCTCCATCGCCACGGAAGTGAAGATCGTCGAGCAGATGAAAAAAGAGGGCCTGACCAAGGCGCAGGTGGGCCGTGAGGAGTTCCTGAAACGCGCATGGGAATGGAAGGCGGAATACGGCGGCCGCATCAACCGCCAGCAGCGCCGCCTGGGCGCAAGCTGCGATTGGGAACGTGAGCGCTTCACTATGGATGAGGGCTGCAACGAGGCCGTGCGCGAAGCATTCGTCAACCTGTATAACAAAGGGCTTATTTACCGCGGCAACCGCATCATCAACTGGTGCCCCGTGTGCAAAACCGCGCTGTCCGACGCGGAGGTGGAGTATGAGGAGCAGCAAAGTCACCTGTGGCACGTGCATTATCCCGGTGCGGACGGCGGCTCGGGCGTGACTGTAGCCACCACCCGCCCCGAAACCATGCTGGGCGACACTGCCGTGGCTGTGAACCCCGAAGATGAGCGCTACCGCGATCTGGTGGGCAAAATGGTGATTTTACCTATTGTGAACAAAGCGATTCCTGTGGTTGCGGACGATTACGTGGATATGGCATTTGGTACCGGCGCGGTGAAGATTACACCCGCGCACGACCCCAATGACTTCGAGGTCGCCATGCGGCACAGCATTCCCATGATCCGCGTCACCAACGACGACGGCACCATGAACGGGAACGCCGGCAAGTTCGAGGGCATGCACGAGTACGAATGCCGCAAGGCGATCGTAAAGGATTTGGAACAAGGCGGGTATCTGGTAAAGGCGGAGGATTACGCCCACAACGTGGGTACTTGCTACCGCTGCCACACCACCGTGGACCCCGTAACCAGCCTGCAATGGTTCGTCAAAATGGAATCGCTGGCCCGCCCTGCCATCGACGTGGTGCGCAATGGGGAGACGAAATTCGTCCCCGAGCGCTTTACGAAAATCTATTATAACTGGATGGAAAACATCCGGGATTGGTGCATCAGTCGCCAGCTATGGTGGGGGCACCGCATTCCCGCCTGGTATTGCGATGATTGCGGCGAAACCATCGTAGCGCGCGAAGCGCCCGCAGCCTGCCCCAAGTGCGACAACAAGAATCTGCGGCAGGACGAGGACGTGCTGGACACGTGGTTTTCCTCCGGCCTATGGCCGTTCAGCACGCTGGGCTGGCCGCGTGAAACTGAGGATTTAAAATACTTCTATCCGACCTCCATGCTGGTAACGGGGTACGATATCATCTTCTTCTGGGTGGCGCGCATGATTGTGAGCGGCGTGGAGCAGATGGGGCAAACGCCGTTTGACACCGTGCTGATCCATGGGCTGGTGCGCGACGCGCAGGGGCGCAAGATGAGTAAAAGTCTG
>JAJFVI010000293.1 GCA_021371895.1 Eubacteriales bacterium
GCTGGGGGCTTCCCCCAGCCGCACGTTGCGGGGGATAGCGGTGGAGTAAACTTTGTTTTTAAAGTGCTTCTTTACGGAATCCACTACCTGCAGCCCCAGGTTGGTACGACCATCCAGCATCGTCAGCAATACGCCCTCGATGTCCAGCCCCGGGTTAAAGCTTCGCTTGACCCGGTCGACACTATTGAGGAGGCTCGTGACGCCTTCCAGTGCGTAATACTCGCACTGTATGGGAACCAGCACCCGCTGCGCCGCGGTGAGGGCGTTTACCGTTAAAAGCCCCAACGAAGGCGGACAATCGATGAAAATAAAGTCATACTCGTTTTCGATCGTCTGCAGGATGCGCTTCAGGCGGAATTCCCGCGCTTCCACGTCCTTAAGTTCAAGATCAGCGCCGGCCAGTCGAATATCGGCCGGGGCCAGAAAGAGGCCCGGAATACCGGTTTTCATAATCGCTTTTGCGAGCGTCACGCTGCCCATTAACGCTTCGTATATGGTCAGGTTCTCCGCCCGGAGTCCCAAACCGCTGGTGGAGTTTCCCTGCGGGTCCAGATCAATTAAAAGTACCTTTTTGCCAATTTCCGCCAGGCACGCGGTCAGGTTGATCGCCGTAGTGGTTTTCCCAACACCGCCCTTTTGGTTGGTAATGGCAACCGTTTTCCCCATATAATCAATTCCTATCTGCGGTCAGCAACCAAACGTCTCAATCATTCTACCGTTTTTTACGAGAAATGTAAAGAGCGGACTACATCAAATCGCACAGCCCGGGAATGGGCTGTGCGATTTGATTCGTAGCATCAGAACGTCAGCGAGATTTCCGCGTCGCCATCCTCGCCGTATTCTTCCAGCACGGTGGACTCAACGCCGTTGGCCCTTCGCGAAGCTTCCAGCAGCATCTGCTGCTCCACATCGCCGCCGGCGGCGAGAAATGCACTCATTTTATCTTTCCATTCGCTGGTGAACTCTTCCAGCGTAAGACTGTTGGCCGTCATATAGCTCGCGATCTCGCGGCCCACATACCGCATGTGCCATGGCTCGTAGGGAACCTTCGTAACATCTTCCCTGTCCGCGGGATAGCGCAGGATGAAGCCGTAATTATGGCAGTTCTCCTCCATCCATTGCGCCTCGGGCGTCTGGTAAAAAGAGTCGTTCATGTATTGATTGTTTGCGTTATAATCCACGCTGAGCACATCGCAGGCCAGACCGGTCTGGTGTTCGCTGGCGCCCGGCGGGCTGCTGATGCCGTCGTCCACGCCGTTGTTGCGGGCGAGATAGTTGTTGTAGGTGGTTTTCTGCGTGCCGTAGCTGCGGTAGCCGCTTTTTAAAATCAGCCGGAGGCCCTCGTTGCTTTTAAACTGTTTTTCCGTCCATGTGCCGTCGCTGCCTTCGACGCGATAAGTGTACTCGGTCACCAGCGCAGCCGCCTCGAACATAGCAGCCAGCGCTTCGTTCGCCTCCTTGCACAGATCAACCTTGCTGGAGGAGGCGCATTTAACAGTGGCGCGTGTCAGATCGTCCGGTATGTAATCTTCCGCCAGTAAATTCTCGCGATTGACCAGCATGGCGTGATCGCTTTCCAGTTCCGTTACCGTAACGAGATAATCCCACTCCGCCTCGGCGAAGGATGCGGAGTAGGATGTGAGCAGCACAAGGGTAAGGAGGACAGCGGCCAGCTTTTTCATGGGTACACCTCATTCGTGATTTGCAGTAAATATTGATAGGTGTCAAGCCGGTGCGCCGATACGTATGTATCCAGAGGCTCGCCCGAATCGAAAACTTCTTTGGCAAATTCGCGGCCGACATAGCGGATATGCCAGGGTTCGTACGCGTAGCCAGTGATCGCTTCTTTCCCTTCCTGATACCGCACGATGAAGCCGAAACGGTAGGCATTGGCGGCAACCCATTGCCCGGCCTTGGTTTTGGCAAAATTGCCGTTCAGCCGGCTGGAAGTGCGCTGGGAAACGTCCATGGCCATGCCTAACTGGTGTTCGCTGGCACCCGGCACGGCGGAGAGCATATCGGCTGTTTCCTGCCCGTTGGTTTTCACTTTTCGGGAATAGATGGTTCCCTGCTTGGCGTAACTGCGATAGCCGGATACTGTGGAAAGACCCACCCCATCCGCTTTGGCGGCGGTGAACATCTCTTCCAGCGCGGTTGCGGCGTCGTTGCGCATGGATTGGGACATGCCGTACACGTCTGTTTTCCGTACCTCGGGTATATAATTTTCGGAGATCATATGCGTACGGTTCACCAAAAACAGTGTGCCTTCGATGTTTTTATCCGGCATCGCAGCATTCATGCTTCCCTGAAGCAGTGTGACCGACAGAGCGACGACCGAAACGATACTTTGGAGGATCAAACGTTTCACGCTCCCAGCGAATTCCCTAAAAGTCAACTAATTGTTTTCGTCGTCGAGCAGGCGCGCTCCTGCCTGGCAAGCATTTTTTACAATGTGCCGCGGTGCCCTTAGCGAGAGCACCACGCCGTCTTCACGGTGTTCCTGCTCGTAGATGCTGCTATTGCGGTGCAGCAGATCCAGAATGCCGTAGCTGGCAAAGGGCACTAAC
Source organism: Eubacteriales bacterium (assembly GCA_021371895.1). Classification (GTDB taxonomy): domain Bacteria; phylum Bacillota; class Clostridia; order Christensenellales; family Aristaeellaceae; genus CAXXOK01. The sequence goes on from JAJFVI010000293.1 coordinate 2,568, forward strand.
AGCTTGCAGGTTTGCAGCCCAGTGTTGAGTGCATCTTCGATGCGATTGAGCAATGCGGGCATTCCTTCGCCGGTCACGGCGCTCAGGATGACCGCGCCGGGCAGCATATCCGGTTGGGAGGTAAAGCGATCGCACTTGTTTAGCACATCGATGCGCGGGGCGTCGGTCGCCCCTAGGCTTTCCAGCACCTCCTGCACGGTTGCGTGCTGCTTGAGCATCTCCGGATTGGCTCCGTCGGAAACAATGACGATCACATCGGCTAACGTAGCTTCCTCCAGCGTGGCGCGGAAAGCCTTAACCAGATCGTGCGGAAGCTTTCGGATAAAGCCGACCGTATCTACCAGCAGGGCGGTGCCGCCATGGGGGAGGGTGATCGGCCTGCTGATGCTGTCCAGCGTGGCGAAAAGTTCGTCCTGTACATAGACGCCCGCACCGGTGAAAAGGTTGAACAGCGTAGATTTTCCCGCGTTGGTGTAGCCCACCAGCGCGACGATGGGCGTCTGCCTTTTTTCGCGGTCACGCCGGCGCAGAGAGCGTTGGCGGTCAATGGCGTCCAGTTGCGTGCCAAGCACCACAAGCTGTTCGCGAATCCGACGACGGTCGACCTCCAGCTTGCTTTCGCCGGGGCCGCGCGTGCCTATACCACCCGCGAGGCGGCTGAGCGCAAGCCCCTGCCCCATAAGTCTTTGAGAGCGATATTTGAGCTGTGCCATCTCCACCTGCAATTTACCTTCGCGAGTGTTGGCATGTGAGGCGAAAATATCCAGTATCAGCGCTGTGCGATCCACAACCTTGACGTGCAAAATTTCTTCCAGATTCTTTTGCATCGTGCCGCTCAATTCCTCGTCGAAAATCACCAGATCCGCGTTCTGCGCCTGAGCCTGCAGCGATAGCTCCTCCGCCTTACCCTTGCCGATGCAGGTGGCGGCGTCGGGCCGGGCGCGCTTTTGCAGGACGCTAAACACCGTTTCCGCGCCCGCGGTTTTTGCCAGCGCGGCAAGCTCTACAAGCGAATCCTCGCTTTCGATTCCTACGAGGATTGCTCTTTCTGTTTCTTCATGGGTGTCGCGGATGCCAGCCGTCAGCGCGGCGTCGACTTCCAGTATCTTGTCCAGCCAGTCCGCGTCCGGCAGGCGGCGTGCGTTGATTAATGCCGTGCGTTCTGCTTCCCCCGGATGCTCAGGGGTGAGAAAGGCGCATTGCGCTGTGGTCGCGCGGCCTTCCTCGTCGGTGCCGACGGCGCAGATGGCGTCCAGTCGCAGGGCGATCAGCGCGCTGATATCCACGTCGCTCAATTCCCCGGTGCTTTTCGGGTGCGTGTGGATGCAACG
>JAJFVI010000319.1 GCA_021371895.1 Eubacteriales bacterium
CGCGTCCTGCTGGTCTTCCTCGTCGGTCAGGGTAATGTGCAGGTAATCGTCCCGGGGTGTTCCCTGATAATTTTTCTGCAGCGTCAGCTCGCCGTAAAGGCCGCGCAGTTCCCGAAGATCCCGCCTGGGTGTCAGCGGCAATGTGCGAATACGGACGTCCCCCTTGTTTCCCAGATCGATCAGCGTAACGCTTTTTTCGTCCCCGGCCTCCGTAAAGGAATACTTTAACGGCGAGCCGCAATAGCGTACCGTTTCCCGGCAAACGTGCTGCGGGCGATGCAGGTGGCCCAACGCCACGTAATCGAAAAGGGCGAACACGTCCGCGTCCACGTTATCCAACCCGCCTACGGGCACATCCTCAGATTCGCTTCGTTTGGCGCCGGTAACGAACTGGTGGCACACAAGCACGTTGCGTTCCTCCGGATCCGTCTGCATGGCTGCGATTACGGAACCAAGCGCCTCGGTGTAGGTGGCGGCGAGAGCATCCGGCAGGGCAGCGCGCACATGCGCGGGCTTGATAAACGGCACCGGCCACACGTTGACCGTTCCAAACGCATCCTGAAGGCGCACGGGCTCCAATTGGGCGTGCGCAGCATCAAACGCCGGGGAGATGTGGATGTCTTTCGCCGTTAAAAGACGTGCGCCGAAGGCAAGCCGCTCGGCGGAATCGTGATTGCCGCTGATGAGGATCACCGGAAGCCCGCGCCGGGCCAGCAGGGTTAGAAAATCGTCCAACAGGCCCACCGCCTCGGCGGAAGGCACAGGCTTATCGTACGCGTCGCCGGCAATCAGCACGGCGTCGGGCTTTTCCTCCTTCGCGATTTCCGCGATCTGCCAAAGGATATAGCGCTGATCCTCGATCAGCGAAGCTTCGTTGAGCTTTTTCCCCAGATGCAGGTCGGAGAGATGGATCAACCGCATTGCCGTGCCCTCCCCTTGCCGGTATTTCCCTATCGGCATTGTACGTTGCGGGAGGGGAAACGTCAATACCGTCGAAACATGCGCCTCACGGGGCGAAAGGAAAACGACAGTTTCCAAGACGCGCAAGCTGTGATATACTGTTGCCAAGCAGGGCGGCTTTCACCCAAACCGGCGTTGGCGATACCGACGCGCGACATATGCGTCCGCGCCGTGAAACGGAGGCTTTGCGAATCATGTTGATCGGTCAGTTCTGCGAAACCTACCCGCCGACGCTAGACGGAGTGGGCCGCGTAATGCTCAGCTACTGCCAGGGTCTTCACGCGCTTGGTCACCGTGCGCTCTATATCGCCCCCTATAACCCCCTTTATCCCGAACAGGTGGATTACGAAACGCTTTTATACGAAGGCACGCGCATCCCCGGCGAATCCTATCGGATAGGCGCGCCGCGCCTATCCAAAAACTTCCGCAGTACCGTGAAGGAACTGAAGTTCGATGTGTTGCACGCGCACAGCCCCTTTCTCGCCGGACGCGAGGCCAGGCGTATCGCCCTACGGGACGGCGCGCCGCTGATCGCCACCTTCCACAGCAAGTATTATGATGATTTTTATAAAGCCACCGGCTCTAAAACTCTGGCGAAGATCGGCGTGCGTTACGCGATAGACTTTTATCACACATGCGACGAGGTTTGGACTGTCAACGCCAAAACGGCCGAGGTATTGCAGAGCTATGGGTACCGGGGCGACGTCGTGCTGATGCCCAACGGTACCGACCTTTATACCCTTAGCGACCGGGAAAGGCGGGAAACGGCGGAACGCTTTCCGCTTCAGCAAGGCGTACCCACGTTGATTTTTACAGGCCAACAGAACCGTAAAAAGAATACTGAAAGCATCTTGCGTGCCTGTGCGCTGCTCAAGGGCGAAGGCTTCGATTTTCAGCTCGTGATGGTAGGGGAAGGCCCGGACGCGCACTTTCTCCATGCGCTTTCCAGAGAGCTTGGCATCGCGGACAACGTGCTATTTACCGGGTTTTTGAGCGACCGCCCGACGCTGATGGCACTGTACGAACATGCGGATTTGATGGTGTTCCCCTCGATCTATGATAACGCCCCCATGGTGGTACGCGAGGCCGCGGCCATGGGCACGCCTGCGTTGCTTGTGGCGGGCAGCTGCGCCGCCGAGGGCGTAACCCACGGCGAGAACGGTTACCTTTGCCAAAACACGGTGGAGGAGATTGCCCGGGGCATTATCGACGCGCTACCCACCGCGCGTGAAGTAGGCTTGCGCGCCCAGGAGAGCATCCCGATCCCCTGGAATCGCTTGATGGAGAGGGTCGTCTCCCGCTACCAGGAACGGATTGCCCACAAGGCCGAAGGAGACTGCGCATGGAACGACGCGTGCTGAACTTCCTGTTCATCGCGGTGATGTTGGCAATTACCTTCGTGATTGCGTTTAGCAACGGCGAGCTGACCAACGCGTGGGATGTGCTGTTCACACTGGACCTGAAGTGGGTGCTCATGGCGTTCGTCGGCTGGTTTGGCTATATGTTTTTTGATGCCCTGAACCTTTATTATTTCCTGCACAAGGAAAAAAACCCCGTTACGCTGCGCTATATCTGCTACGTGACGCTCATCGGGTTTTACTACTCCAACATCACCCCCGGCGCCAGCGGTGGGCAGCCCATGCAAGTCTACTACTTAAGTAAGCACAACGTGCCCGTACCCATCGGAACCTCGGCGATCTCCATCAAGTTTTTCTCGCAGCAGCTGATGCTTGTGTTCATGACTTCGATGTTCTGGCTGTGTAACGTCAGCTTTGTGGATGTGCAGCTTGGCGGGTTGAAATGGGCGTTCTACCTCGGCTATGCCATCAACTTCGCCTCGATTCCGCTGATTTTGCTGGTAGCGCTGCACCGGCCAATGGTGCAGGCGATTATCACCTTTATTGTCCGGATGGGAGTGAAATTACACCTCGTTAAGCACCCGGAGGATACGCTGGTGCGCATCAGCGCCGGGCTGGACGTGTACCACGCCAGTATCCTGCGGCTGGCCAACCGCCCCAGCCAGATTGTTGGGATGCTTTTGCTGGCGGGGTTGAGCACGCTGGGGATGGTGTCTGTGCCGGTGAGCGTGTATCACGCCTTCCGCATGAGCGGCACACCCTGGTATCAGCTGGTGACGACCGCGTTTTTGCTGTTCACAACCGCCAGCTATACCCCGCTGCCCGGTGCCAGCGGCGCGCAGGAGGGCGGTTTCCTCACGTTTTACCGCGGGATGTTTACGCAGGGAACCATCGGGCTGGCATTGCTGGTGTGGCGGTTCTTCACCTATTATCTGTTCCTGATCATCGGCGCGGTGATCAGCATTTTTGGCAGTATTCACTCCAGACACCGCGGCGCCGCGATGGTGCAGACCGCCGATGTGCCGGCCGAAACGCCTGCTCCGGCTGAAGATGCGCCCGCCGCTGAGGGTAATGGTACGTCGGAAGTAGCGCCCGCTGCCGGGGGCAACGATACGCTGGAAGAAGCGTAACGCATTCATTCTTTAATTCCCCGCGGTCAACAATCCGATGACGACGGAAGGCACAGCACTGATTGCATGGTTTATGCCACAACTGCGCGTATTGCGGCCAAGCCGCGACCCAATGGAACCGAAAGGAGGGTAAAGGGATGAAAAAATGGATCGCCGTACTGCTTGTGATGACTTTGGTACTGGCGCTGGCATCGACCGCCGCCGCAGCAACCTACACTTCGGGCGACTATTACACCATCGAATACTCCGATTCGCTCCTGCTGGACGATACCTCCCATACGGATGAAAGCACGGAGGATAACCAATGGCTCTTCACGCTGACGGGGGAGGATTACCTGATCGACGCCGCCCTGACAAAAGTGGAAGAGTTCGCGGGTTTCAGCCATTATAGCGCCACCGACGCCCAAAAGGCGGACTATATCGCGGAGGTGATGAGTACCTTTGCCGATTCCAACCCCTCGCTGGTGGACGTGGTCGACACCACAGGCGGCATTCCGTTCTACATCTTCTCTCTGGAGGACAGCGACGGTATGTATTATTACGCAGAAACCATCACAAACGGTGTGAGCGTGAACTTCTGCTGCTATTACTACGATGCCGACACCCTGCCGGACACGATGCTGCTGTACAACCTCGAAAGCATGCTGCGCACTTTCCAGCCGGTGATTTCCCAAACGGATGATAATGCCGGCTGAAATATAAACGAACGCAACACGCAGCCGCGCCCGCCGAAAATCCGGCGGGCGCGGCTTATTTACGTCGGGGAATGCGTTTAACGGATCACATCGACCCGCATATAGGGGCGCAGCGCTTCCGGCACGGTTACGGAGCCGTCCTCGTTTTGGCAGTTCTCCAGAACCGCCGCCACGGTGCGACCTACGGCCACGCCACTGCCGTTTAGGGTATGGCAGAAACGGGGTTTCTCTCCGAGCGCTTCGCGGTAGCGGATGCTTGCGCGGCGTGCTTGGAAGTCCTCACAGTTGGAACAGCTGGAGATCTCCACGTAACGGCCGTAGCTGGGCATCCACACTTCCAGATCGTAGGTTTTCGCGGCGCTGAAACCCATATCTCCTGTGGAGAGGCAGATGACGCGGTAGGGCAAACCCAAAAGCGCAAGCACTTTTTCCGCCTCGGCGGTCATGCTTTCCAGTTCCTCGTAGCTCTGCTCGGGCTTGGTGATCTTCACCATTTCCACCTTGTTGAACTGGTGCTGGCGGATCAACCCACGGGTATCGCGCCCGGCGCTCCCTGCCTCGGAACGGAAGCAGGCCGAGAAGGCACAATGCCGGATCGGCAGTTGCGTACCATCCAGAATCATGTCCCGGTAGAGGTTGGTCACGGGCACTTCGGCGGTAGGGATGAGGAAGGTGTTGGGATCGACCTTGTAAGCGTCCTCCTCAAACTTTGGCAACTGGCCGGTGCCCGTCATCGCCGCGCGGGTGACCATATACGGGGGCAGAATTTCCTCAAATCCCGCGTCGATATGCGTATCCAAAAAGAAGCTGATGATCGCGCGCTCCAGCCGCGCTCCCAGACCGCGGTATACCGTGAAGCGCGCGCCGCTGATCTTGGCGGCGGCGTCGAAATCGAGTATTTTTAAATCGGTGCCGATGTCCCAGTGCGGCTTGGGCTCCCAGGGGAAAACGCGCGGCGTGCCGACGCGGCGCTGTTCCACGTTGGCGGATTCGTCCCTGCCTACGGGCACGGAGGCGTGCGGGTAGTTGGGTGTGCTCATTAAAAAATCGTTCATGGCGGCGTCCAGGTCGGCAATATCACCGTCGATGGCTGTGATCGTATCCCCCAGCTTGCGCATTTCCTCCATGATCGCGGCGGTTTCCTGCTCGCTTGCGCCGTTTTTCTTGGCGGTGCCGATCTGCTTGCTGGTCTGGTTGCGGAGTGCCTTTTTCTCCTCCACCTCGGCCATCAGCCCTCGGCGCTGCTCGTCGTTTGCCAGAAAGTTATCTACCATGCCCGGGTCCATATTGCGGTTGGTCAGCATTTGCCTGAGTTCCTGCGGGTCCTGACGGATTCGTTTCACATCCAGCATATCGGTTTCCTCCCCTGTGCGTTTTTCGCTTGTCCCTGAAAACAGAAAACGCCCCTGTGGACGGCTTTCGCCATCGCAGGGACGGAGAGGTGCGTTGCTCCGCGGTGCCACCCGGCTTAAGCGCGAGAATCGCGCTTCACTTTTTTGCGCTGTATCGGGCGCGCCCGGCCGGCTCGTCGCCAGTAGCTTGCGCGGTGGAAAAGGTTACGCGCTTCTGCGGGCTTGCACTAACCGCCCGTTCTCTGTTAAAAGCGTCGCGACCCTGCCGCGGTCATTGCCGTAGGGTTATTATACGCGCGCGGCGTGGGTTTGGCAAGCCTTTTACGCCGCGCTCTGCGAAGGGTTTCATCCGCCTTGGGGGCGTTACGAGCTCGTATGTGTGAAGACGATATTGCGAATCTTGCGCGTCAGCGGCGTGAAGCCGGAGTCCGTAAGTTGCTGGAACACCAGAAGCGCCATGTCTTCCTCCGGGCATACGCTCATATAGGGGCCTGTCCAGCCATCCCAGCCGTATTCGCCCGCAACGCCCAGCGTGCAGCTCCGGGCAGGGTCTGTCAGCACCCGTACCAGACCGCCGTAACCGTAGCCGTACATGGAATCCCACTGGATGCAGGATTGCTGACTTTCGTTTAAGTGGTTATGAGAAAGCCATGCGACCGAGCTGGGGGAAAGCACGCGCGTGCCGCGCAGTATTCCCTTGCCCAACAGCATCCGCGCGAAGCTGAGCATATCGTCAATAGTGGATACCGCGCCCGCGCCGCCCGCAATGTAGTTGGGCCGGGTAAGATATGGATTGATCCCCAGATGTCCCTCCGGATAGGGAGAGAGGATGCTGTCCTTACGCTCATAGAGGGTCACCAGACGATCCAACTTCTCCTCGGGCACAAAGAAGCCCGTATCCCCCATACCCAGCGGTGCGAAGATGGCCTTGAGCATGTATTCGTCCAGTGGTTTGCCGGAAACGACCTCTATGATCGCACCCAGCACGTCCGCCGAAGTGCCGTACTGCCATTTTTCACCCGGATGGAACAATAGCGGCAGTTGGCCGATACGGTTGGCTACATCCAGCGTTCTTGGCGCGTTGTCTTCGGCGATTTCCTGATCGAAAGCGAGAAACAGCGCGGCCGTTGCCCGCTCAGCAGGGGAGGCCTCGCCCGGATAACACAGGCCGGAGGTCATGGAAAACAGATCCCGTACCTGCATGGGGCGTTTGACAGGCTCGGTTTCCGTGTCGCTCACGGCGACCCGCTGCTCCTGGAAGCCTTCCAAAAAATCGCTCACCGGCGCCAACAGATCCAGCGCCCCTCGTTCCACCAGCGTCATCGCGGCGACTGCCGTCATCGGTTTGGTAAGCGAATACAGGCGGAAAATGGAATCCCGGCAGATGGGGGTGCTGCGGCCAAGGTCGGCGTGCCCGCTGGCGTAGAAGAACGCTTCCTCGTCGTGACGCCAAAGCAGTGTGAGCGCGCAGGGCGTTTCACCGCCTCTGGTTGCCTCGTCCATCACATGGGCAATATCCTTACGCATTCTTTTCATCTTAACAAACCTCCTTAAAGGTGCTCCGTAGCTGCATCATAGCATGATGGATATGGGTTGTCAACCGCCACGTAGACGCGTAAGCGGGCAGTCAAACGCAACACTGCGCCGGAGAAATGGGACCGTTGGGTAGCAGGGGTTGCGTTTGCATTCCCGCTGTTTCACAGGGGGATGCCAAAAGCAGCAGGAAGAAGGCACGCCAAAGGCGAATAGATACTAGATCAGCATATAGGAGGTAACCATGCCGCAGGAAGCCCTTGAACATCTCATTCCGCCTGTTTTAGAAGGCGAGGATATTTACCGGCGCGGAAGCGTAGTCCTGATCCGTCAGGACGAGCAGGCGCTGACGATGTGCGTGGGCACCAGCCCGGCGCATACGGTAATGCTATACGCGGACGGTACGGTTGCATGCACCTGCGGTGCTACGGACAGTGAAGGCTGCGCGCATATTATCGCTGCCGGAATGAAGGCCGTAACAGACGGGACCCTGCGCGGGCTTCAGCAGGAACGGGAACAGACGCTGGGTCGCGAGATGCTCCTGGCACTGAGCCGTGCCCTGCCCGGCGGGGAGAGCGTGCGTGTCTCGATCGCGCTGCGCCTGTTTGACGACGGGCGCGTGGGGTTGGGTTTGCAGATGGGGCAGGAGCGCCTCTACGCGGTGCGAAACATTGCGGAACTGCTGGCCTGTTATACCCGAGGCTTGACGATGGAGTTTTCCTCCCGGTTTACCTACCGACCCGCAAGCATGCGCTTCTCCAAGGACGACGAAGCCCTGCTGGCGATGCTGATGAGCTACATACCGTTTAAAGAGGACGAGGCAGACGCGCCGGTAAAGGAAATGGATGCGCAAAGCACGCTGCGCCTGGGTGGCGAAGGCAGGTTTGTGTTGCTGTCCGGCGCGTTTTTGCAAAGCGTGCTTCGCTTTTTGGAAACCCGATCGTTTTTACTGATGGTCAGCGGCGAACGGCTGCCCCAGCCCAGTGTGCGCGTGATGGAGTTGTCGCTGTGCTTTTCGGTTTCGCTGGAAGGCGGAGTGATCTTCGTAAGGGCGGACGGCGCGGAGGACCTGCGTCTGGTTTCGCCCGACGCGCGCTACGTGCTTTCCGGCGGGCACATCGTACGCCTGCATGGGGCGCAGGCAAGGGTATGCCGGCTGCTGGCCGCCTATGGGAACAACTTTCGCTACGACGCCGAAGATGCGGAAGACACGCTTTCCACCCTGCTCCCGGCGCTTTCCACGGTCGGTATGGTGGTGCCGCAGGCGGCGCTGGGCAGCCGGCTGCGCGTCGATCCGTTAAAGACCCGCGTATATATCGATCTCATGGATGGCAACGTGGAAGCCAAGGTGGAACTGCATTATGGCGAACTGGTGCTCCACCCATTTGAAGCGGATGTAACCGGGGCGAAATATCGCCTGGAGGTGACCGGTGACGATGGAGAAATCTCTCCCGGGCTGCTGCTGCGGGACGGGCGCGCCGAAAGCGAACTGCTGGATTTTTTCTCCGACGCGGGCTTCGTGGTACGGGAGGGGCGCATCGTCTTACGCCGGGCCAAGGACATCCTGACCTTCTGCACGCAGGGAGTTACGGAACTGGAGAAACTGGCGGAGGTGTTCGTAAGCGACGACTTCCGCAAAATCAAGCCGCGCCGCCTCAGCGGACGTGCGGCCTTCCGGATGCGCGGCGGGCGGCTGGTGTTTACTCTGCTGGAGGACAACGAGCCGATCGGTGAATTGGTACCCATTTTGCAGGCGGTACGTGCGCACCAGCAGTATGTGCGCTTGAAAACCGGCGAGTTTCTAGATGTAAGGGACATGGCGGCGCTTGCGCCTGTGGCGCAGGAACTGCTGGA
>JAJFVI010000332.1 GCA_021371895.1 Eubacteriales bacterium
AGGGGCGGGAGGGGCTCAACATCCTGCTGGGCAGCACCAAGGGAACGCTGACACGTAATCTGATTTTACCCATGCAGACGATCTATGGTGCATCACTGGTGAGCGACATTCATGCCGACAACACCGCCGTGCTCTTCGGCCAACCCTGCTATTGTCTGGGTGCGGACAGCATCCGGCAGGTGAACCGACTCCGAGGCACGTCCATCAAATATTGTTACGGCGATGAGGTAACCACCTGGAACCCCGAGGTGTTCGAAATGCTCAAGAGCAGGCTGGATAAAGCCTACAGCCTGTTTGACGGTACATGCAACCCCGAAGGGCCTACCCACTGGTTTAAGAAATTTTTGGATCGGGGAGGCGATACGCTCTACCAGCAGGCTTACGCCATCGATGATAATCCCTTCAATCCGCCCGAGGTAGTGGCGCGCATGAAGCAGGATTATGCGGGAACCGTGTTTTACGATCGCTATATCCGCGGCCTGTGGGTGGCGGCCGAAGGGGCGGTGTATCGCGTGTTCGCGGACGATCCGGAGCGCTTTATGCTGGAGGAAAGCGAACTATCGGCACATCCGCTGGCCACGGCAGCCATGGGAGTGGATTTCGGCGGCAACGGCTCCGGCCATGCGTTTTCCTGTACGGGATTTCAACGGGGCTTCTCCCATATGATTACGCTGGCCGAATGGTACCACAAGGGCGAGCTTTCCCCCGACCGGCTGGAAGCCGCCTTCGCAGGGTTCGCTAGGGATTGCCTTACGCGCTTCGACGCGCGCGTCGCTTATTGCGACAGCGCCGAACCCACGCTCATCCTTGGTTTGCGCGCCGCCTGCGCGCGCGAGCGGCTGGCTGTGGAAATCCGCAAAGCGCGCAAAGGGCCAATCAACGGACGTATCCGTTTTTTATGCAGGCTGATGGCCGGCGGGCGCTACCACATCCTGCGCGCCTGCACGCATACCCGCGAGGCGCTGCTGACCGCGCTGTGGGACGCGCGCACGCCCACGCAGGATGTGAGGCTGGACAACGGCACCACCAACATCGACAGTCTGGACGCGTTGGAATACTCCTTTGAGCCCTTCATGGATGAAATGACGATGATTGCCTGAAGGCAGGATATCGAGGTGGTTTCGCTCACCTCGGCGCAGGGGAGTACGGTTTCGCGCATTCGGTGCGGACAAAGGACTGTGAGCCATTTGGAATCCCGAAGGGACTACGCCCTATGGGCGTACCAAAGGGCTTTCCGCTCGCCCTTTGGAAACCTTCGGCTGCGCCTGCGGGCGCACACCCGCCGTGTAAGAAGGCGACACCGAAGGGTGCAGGGGCGAGCGGAAAGCCCCTGCACGCACCCGCAGGTGCGGAACCCCACGCCCCCATTTGCGCCGAGGGGAGCATAACCCCCTCAACATCCTGCCTTTCAGGCAGTAGGAGGTTTGTATGGAGGACGGCAAAATTCTATCCTATCTGGCGAAAATAGGCTACGCCACGCCCGCGGCCGGCTATACCGCACGCATGCGGGAATACCTGGCCTGGTATCGCGGTTATGTGAGCGATTTTCACGATTACGCCATGCGCGTGGGCACGTCCCGCCGCACACTCACACGCTACAGGCTGGGTATGGCCAAAACCGTTTGCGAGGATTTTGCGACCCTGCTGCTCAATGAAAAGGTGCAGATTGCCGCCGAGGGTTTCGACGCGCTTCCCGCAATACTGGAACGCAACGCGTTCATGGAGCGCGGCAATCGGCTGATCGAGTGGACGATGGCGCTGGGTACGGGCGCGCTGGTGGAGTTTTTGGACGAACAGGGACACCCGACCATCGATTATATCCGCGGCGACCTGATCTTCCCTTTGCGCTGGGAAGGCGACCACATTACGGAATGCGCGTTCGGCAGCCGCCGGGTGCTGGGAACGGGCAAGGAGTTGGCGGAAGGGTATTACGTGCAGATTCACGCCCGCGAACCGGAAGGGTACGTGATCCGCAACGCTTATCTGGACGACGAGGGGCGGGAACTGCCCACCCCAGAAGGCGTGGAGACGGTCACATCCCCCGCGCCCGTGCCCCTGTTCCAGATATTACGCCCCAACATCGTCAACGCCGCCGATCCCGATTCGCCCATGGGCATGAGCGTTTTCGGCATGGCCTTTGACCAGCTTAAAGCTGCCGATCTGGTGTTTGACAGCTATGTGAACGAGTTCGTGCTGGGTAAAAAGCGCGTGATGGTGCCCCAGTCGCTGGCCAGCATCGAAATGCAGAAAGACGGCGCGATGCAGCCCATCTTCGATCCCAGCGATGTGCTGATCTACGTTTATCAGCAAAGCCCGGATGGCGCAGACGATATTAAGCCGCTGGATATGACCCTGCGCTCTGCCGAGCACGAGGCGGGGCTGCAGCGCATGATCGACCTGCTTTCCAAGAAATGCGGGCTGGGCACCGGCCGTTACCGTTTCGACGGCTCGGTGGCGCGCACAGCGACCGAGGTCATCAGCGAGCAGAGCGACCTGTACCAAAGCCTGAAGCGCAACGAGAAACCGCTGAAACGCGCCCTGTGCGGCATGGTGGACGCGTTGAGCTGGCTTTGCGGTGGCCCCCCGGAGGTACACACGACCGTCACGTTTGACGATTCCATTATCGAGGACGCGGGCGCTACGGCGGAGCGCACCTTAAGGCTGGTGAACGGCGGACTAAAGAGCCGCAAGCGCGCGATTATGGAACTTTCGCGCTACTCCGAAGCCGAGGCGGAAAAGCAGATTCGGGAAATCGCCGCGGAACAGGCAGGCGATTGGACCTACGCGCCGGAATTGGCGCAGGCTGCACAAGCGCCGGAAGCATCGTTTCTGGGCGACTGATGCGCGCCTCTTCCCATTCGGTGGAAACACGCCAATACTATTTCAAGTTTTTAATGCACATGAGATTGCCAGCGATTTTAGCCTTTGACAAGGAGCGGAATCGAAGGCGTAGCGGTGTCTACGTCGAGATTTCGCGACAATGTCAGGGAGCAAAATCGCTGCAAGATCGGTACGTTAAGGATTTGAAATAGTATAAGCTTTCGGGCGGCGGCGTTTTTTCATACCCTGAACAGGCGACGGCCTTATACGTTTCAAATCCTGATTGCGCATGCGCTCACAAGCGATTTGATTCTGTGGCAAGGAGTAAAGTCGAAGGCACAGCGGGCCTGTGCCAATACTTTGCGATGATGTCACAATATAAAAGCGTCGTGAGAACTGTGCGTTAAGGGTTTGAAATCGTATGAATACGGAAAATCATCGCCGACGGGCGTTAAACGGAGGTGCATACCATGTTCCAAACTCCTTGGCTATCCCCGCATCGCAGCCCGGGCGACAGTCCCGCGGCCACGCCCGACGCAACACAGCCCGACGACGCGCAGGACGACGCTACCCCAACCGACGCCGCGAACGAAACCCCCGAAGCCGCAACCAACGAAGAACTGAAAGCCGCCCTGCTGAAAGCCGTACAGGAGCGTACCCGACGCGCCGAAACAAGCGTCGTTCGCTCCATGGCGGAGCAGAACGGTGTTGCGGAAGAAACGATGGCCGCGATGCTTTCCGCGGCACGCGCGGCGCAGACGGAGGCACTGCCCCCGGAAGCACAGTCCCGGTTGGACGCCCTCAACGCCGATGTACGCCGCCGACTGATGATGGCTGAGGTGAAAAGTGTCGGCACGGAGCTGGGGCTCATCGATCCGGACGTGGCGCTGACCCTGCTTGCGGCGGACGCCCTGACCGTGGCGGAAGACGGAACCGTAACCGGCGTACGGGAAGCGCTGGAAAGCCTCAAAGCGCGCAAGGGCTATCTGTTCGCTATGCCCGCACGCGGCGCGTGGGCGCAAAGGGTATCTTCCGGCGTGACGCCGCAGTTAAGCGGGGTAGAAGAAGCCTTCTACCGCAAGAACCCGGCGCTGCGCGGATAGCCAGCCGCCATCCCCCATTCCCCCAACGAGAACAGGAGGTAACCCCATATGGCACACAATTTGCAGGATAAGTACAGCGATCTGGTTCTGGCCAAGCTTCGCAACGAGCTGGCGCTCAAGGACGGCGTGGTGTTCAACAATGATTACGACGGCGATCCCGCCGCCGGCGCCGTGAAGATCCCCACACGGGACGACGAGGTGGCCGCCAGCGATTACGATCGCGCCACAGGCCTCGCGCCCACCACGGGCAACACCGCCTACGTCACCCTTCCCATCAACCGGGACAAGGCCGTCAACGAGATTATCGACGGTTACGAAGCCTCCGCCGTTCCCGACAGCCTGGTAGCCGAGCGGTTGGACAGCGCCGGTTATTCATTGGGCCGCGCTATGGATATCGACGGTGCGACCGAGTTGCTGGGCGCAGGCACCGTGGTAGTTATATCCGTTTTGGATAAGGATACCGTATACGGCATCCTTGTCGATCAGCGCACCCGGATGTCAAAGGACAACATCCCCGCCGCGGGCCGCTATGCCCTGTGTACGCCGGACGTGATCGCTTCCGTGGTGCGCAGCCCCGAGTTTACGCAGGCTTCCAGCCTTGGCGATGAGGTGAAGCAGTCCGGCGCCATCGGCCGTCTGGCGGGCTTCAACGTGATCGAGTTTAACGATGACACCGCCAACCTCGCCCTCATTTGCGGCCATCCGCGCTTCGCCACCCGCGTCAACGCCTGGCAGGCCCCCGTGCGACTGCAAAGTCTGGATGGCAGCGGCAAGTACATCGGCGCTTCCGCTGTGCAGGGTCGCCTGGTTTACGCGCATAAGGTGCTGCGCCAGAAGGGCGTGCGCTGCGTGTACGCGCCCACGGCCGTCACGCTTGCGGCTGCGGCCGGCGCTGCCACCGGCACCACCGTTGTCACCATCAGCGACGCCGGCAGTGCCACGAGCCACAGGTACACCCGCAATCCCGCGGCGCGCGCGGTGTTCGGTGCCGCCTACGCCGGCACGGCGCTTACGAGCGGCTCCACCGCCATCACCGCCACCGCGGGCGACGTACTCGAGGTGGCGGGAATGTTGGACAGCAAGGTCGTCTCGGTGGGCTACCTCACGCTGACGGCAGCCGCCATTAAGGCGTAACATGGAACTGACCGCCGAAGAATACGCCGCAATCACAGGCGAACCTGCGCCGGAAGATTTTCTGCCCTGTCTAACGCTAGCCCAGAGCATGCTGGATGCGCGAACGCTCTGCTTTTACGCGGGGCGATCAGCAGAAACGCTGCCGGGGATGATACGCCGCACGCTCGGGCGTTATCTGGCGTACCAGACGCAGGCCGTAAGCCTCGCGGGCGGCGTGGCCGCAGCCGCGGAAGCCCCGGCGCAAAGTGAGAGTCTGGGCAAGTTCTCCATCGCGTCGGGCGTCGGCACGGGGGCGCACTGCCCCGCCGCCGCCGCGCTTTTGCCGCTATTGATCAGCTACGCGCAATGCGAATGACGCTCTGATCCCCATCCACGGCCCCGCCGCAAGCGACGGGGCCGCCAAACTGTCAAAAAAGTGGCAGAGCACTTTTTTGAGCTTCGGGTTCTGTTTGCGGCAATGCCGCAAACTCCCCGCCCGCCCGGCGCCGGAGGGAAGTGTGTGCGCAGTATACACTTCGCCCAAGGCGAAAACGACCCGTAGGCGAGGAGCGAAGCGAGCCGGCAAACGAGAGTGCCGCTGGCGACAACTGAGCGACTGGAAAGACAGGGCGATACGAATACAGTCGGAAGGTTGCGACTCTCCGACGCCTCCCATGGATTAGTCTTTTTCGACAGGCACCCGACCCCTGTAAAGGAGGAATCCCCATGCGCCCCATCCCGCGCGCGCTGCTCATCCATACCGCAACGCTCCTTACGGGAGCGTCGGACGCCTGGCAAAGCGGCGAATCGGCTCCACTTGCCCAGCTGCGCTATGTGCGTGTGGAACCGCGGGCCGCGCAGACCCGAACCAGGGACGACACCCGCGCCGAACCGGCGGCGCTGCTGCTGTACGACGCACGTCACAGCCTGCCCCCAAACGTCGCTTTCACCCCCGGGCAGTTCGTGCTGTTTCAGGGCGTACGCTACAGTGTCGATACGGTGGAGGCGCTCTACGACGGCCGCAGGATGCACCATGTTGAGTTAACCCTCGGCAGCTGACCTCACTCCCACAACGGAGGTGTTCTCCATGGCGCAAACGCAGGTCAAGCTCGTCCTCAACCCCCGCGGGCTGCCCGCAACCCTTGCCATTCGCTGGAAAGCCCAACTGGGCGCGCTCTCCACACAGGTGCTTATGGATTGCAACCGCTACGCACGCGACGATACGGGCAGGTTGATCGCATCCTCCCGTACCGCCAGCATACCCGCGGAAGGGAAGCTATGCTGGAGCACACCTTACGCCCGGCGCGTGTACTACACAGGAACCCCGTCCCACGCACATAACGCGGCGGCAAGCCTGCGCTGGTGCGAGAAAGCTCGAGCCATCCACACACGTGCATGGGCTCAAACGGCGGTCAAGCTGCTGGGAGGCGAGTAAATGAGCATCCAAACCCAGGTAATCCAAGCCCTGCGCGCCATGATCGACGCGCTGGCCCTCTTCGCGCCGATTGCTGTCGGGCCGCTGCCGGAAGGCGAGGGCCTCGTGTTGGCCGTGTCCTCGGGCCGCGCGGAGACCGTGACCCTTTCCCACGGCGGCACCAGCACGCTGGATGTAGCGCTTGCCTGCAAGCACGCCCAACAGGCTACCGCCATGGACACGCTCTGCCATATCCACGAAGCGCTGTCTAAAACCGCCACGTTACCCGGCGGCGACGGCTGGCAGATGATCGCCGTACGCACCGCAAGCGCGCCCGGTTACGCGGATCGGGAAGGCCCGCTGTGGCTGTACGGCAGCGCCTTAACGCTGACGTACGCAACGGACTAGCCCGCACCGCACCGGCCAACCACGCCAAACCATCAGGAGGTAAAAGGCATGAACATCACGCGTAATTTCATCCGCGAATACTACGGCATCCCGTCCGGCGAAAGCACGGCGTACCATTACGTCAACGCCGGGTTTGTGAAATGCAACGAGGAAAACAATCCCAAGGTGGATAAGACCGCTTTCGTGGGGGATATCAACACTACCTGCGCCGTAACCGGCTACGAAAACGGCTGGGTTTACGAGGCGCAATACGTGAAAGGCGATCCCGTGGTGGACGATCTGGCCGCCATCGCCCGCGGGCAGAAAACCGGCGCCGATTGTGAGCGCGCACTTGTCAGCGTCGATATGGCCGCGCCGGTTTCGGGGCAGACGGGCGTGTACGCCGCGCGCCGCGCCGCCATCGCCGTGGAGGCGGCTCCGCCCAGCGGCGATCCCAAGAGCATCACCCGCTTAAACGGCTCTTTTCACCAGAGCGGCGATCTGGCACAGGGCACCTTCAACGTCCAAACCAAAACCTTCACCGCCGCCTGACGGGCAGCACGATAATCCGGCGAAGTGCC
>JAJFVI010000340.1 GCA_021371895.1 Eubacteriales bacterium
ATCGGCCGTCGCGGACGGGGCGGAATGCTCCCCCGCGACGGCCTTTTGTTTCAAAGCTTTCCATGCCGGCCCTAAAAAGCGTCGACGCGCACGGTTGTATCCGGTCCTTTTATGTCTGCGGGCTATGGGGATCAATTCGCCAAAGCGTTGATCGGTCGAGGCTGCCGTTCTCATCAATACTCTTACGTCACCTTCAGCGCACTTATGTATGCAGGCTTCGCCTTCAAACTCTTTTTAATCTCCTATCCCTTATGCAAGGAGCGATACCCATGCTCAACCGTACCCTTACCTACCGTGGCAGTAAACATGGCAGTAAATGGAGAACAGACATCGCCGCGTGGGTGGTTATGCTGCCGGGCCTTGTGCTGTTTGCCTTTTTTATATGGGAACCGCTGATTGAGGCATTGCGTCTGTCGCTGTATGAAGCTAACGGGATGCGCGTTGTCCGCTTTGTGGGCCTGGATAATTACCGCTCCGTGCTGCTGCAGCCGGATTTTTGGCCGGCTGTGGGCAATACCTTTATGTATCTGCTCTGGTCACTGATCATCGGCTTTCTGCTGCCGATTGTGCTGGCTATTTTCATCCACGAATCCACACGGGCCAAGAGTCTGTACCGCACGGCAGTGTACCTGCCCAACATTTTGCCCAGCCTGGCCACGGTTTTCCTGTGGCGTTACTTGTTTAAAAGTGACGATTACGGCGGCCTGAACATGCTGCTTTCCCTGTTTGGTGTGCCTGCGCAGGATTGGCTGAATAATTCGACGCGCGTGATACCGCTGATTGTGGTCACCATGACGTGGAAGGGCGCCGGCGCGACGGCGCTGTTGTATCTGGCGGGTTTGCAGGGCATCAACCCCGAGCTTTACGAGGCCGCCATCATCGATGGCGCCAATATCCGCCAGCGCATTTCCCATGTCACCATCCCTCAGCTTTACAACCTTGCCCGCACCCTGCTCATTTTGCAGGTGATCGCGGTATTCCAGATTCTTTATGAGCCGCTGGTGATGACCAACGGCGGGCCGAACAACGCGTCCGTCTCTCTGATGCAGCTGGTGTTTCGTTATGCGTTTGAGAAGTACGATTACAGCAGGGCCAGTGCCGTGTCGGTGCTGATCTCGATTGCGTTGATCACCCTGACCTTGATTTACAACAAGGTTAACAAGGAAAAGGAACTGTGAGGAGGATCACGCCATGAAATCGAAACAGTATACCGGGGCCGTGCACCCCTATGATCTGCGAAATCCACGCGTCAAAGTGTGGTACTCGCTCATGACGATATTTTGTATATTCGCGGTGCTCATGGCCCTTTTACCGGTGGTGTGGGTGCTTCTTTCGGGCTTTAAGGATTTGAAGGAATTCAACCGCGGCCTCAAAGGGGCGGACAACCGTTACCACCAGCAGCTTTGGCCCTCAACCCTGTCGCTGGACGGTTATCTGCAAGCATGGAACCAGATGCATTATGTGCGCTACTATCTCAACTCCTTTGCCGTTGTGGTGGGCAGCGTGGCCTGCGCAATGCTGTTTAACGGGCTTCTGGCCTACGGCTTGAGCCGGCTGAAGCCGCGTGGCTGGAAACTGGTATACGCGCTGATTATGGGTACGCTGATGGTGCCCGCCACCACAAGCATTGTGCCGCTGTTTATCAACATTACCAAGCTGAACATGGGCGGCACCTTTTATCCGCTTTGGCTTTCCGCCGGTGCCAGCGCCTTTTACGTGGTGCTGTTCAAGAATTTTTACGATGCGATGCCGGGTAGTTTGCTGGAAGCAGCCAGGCTGGACGGGTGCGATAACTGGCAGTTGTTTTTCAAAATTGTGCTGCCGCTTTCTATGCCCATCAATGTTGTGATTATGATTTACGCGGTTAACGCCGCCTGGAGCGATTTTTTGCTGCCCTATCTGGTGCTGGGCGGCACAAAGTTGGAGACGGTGATGGTGCGGCTGTTTACCTACCGTACCTCCGACCGCGTAAACAATATGGATATTATACGCGCCATCGTGTTTACCATCATACCGCCGATTTTAGTTTTTATCGCATTCCAGCGTCAAATTACGCAGAATGTGCTCTCGGCCGGTATCAAAGGTTAAGCTGAATGGAAAACCGCAAAGGAGAGAGCTGCCGTGGCGAAGTCTGCTAACCGCTACTTTAGTTTGGACATGGAAAAAATTGTCGAAAAAGAGTTCGATCCTGCGCACGCGCTGGAAAGCGAATCGATTTTCTCGCTGGCGAACGAGCATATGGGCGTGCGCGGCTATTTTGAGGAAGGCGGCGGGCTGAACACCCTCCGCGGCAGCTATCTGGGCGGCGTTTACGAAACGCAGGCTCATATGCCGGAAAGTGATTACGGCGGCTTTGTGCGCCAAACTCACTATATGGTCACGTCGGCGGATGCGCTGGCGACCCGGCTGGTGATCGGCCAGGAGACGCTTGATCTGGCAACGTGTGCTTTCGGCAATTTTACACGGACGCTGGATTTGTATACGGGTCTGCTTTCGCGCAGCTTCCTGTGGCGCACCCGGAACGCGGGGCGCGTGGAGGTGCGTTTTGAGCGGCTGCTGAGTATGAAGCGGCCGGAGCTTGTTGCCCAGCGTGTGACCCTTTGCGCCCTCGATATGGATGCGCCCACAACGCTCACCTTGCGGGTAGATGGCAACATTGCACACCAAAACACGGGGAAATGCCTCTGGGAAGATGTTTCGCTGCCCGCGCACAACAGTCTGGCCCAACTGGCGCTGCGCACCGAAAGTACCGGCACAACAGCGCTTTATACCTTGCGAACGGCCTGTGCCGGTACGCATGAGAGCCTACGCGCTTATCGCACGCTGGGCGAAACCTACGATTTTGCCCTCCTGCGCGGGCAAGAGATTGTGGCCGAGCGCGTAGTGGTGGTGCAGGTGGCGCACTCCGGCGAGGAGATTCCCCCGCTGCCGGCCATGCCGGACTTTGATACGCTGCTTGCGGAAAACACTTCGCATTGGCGCGCCTTCTGGCAAACCTGCGATGTGCAAATCGAGGGCGATCCGGAAAACCAGCAGGGTGTGCGCTACTGTCTGTTTCAGCTGCATTCCACCTATCGGGGGCTCAACCCACACGATAATATCGGCGCTAAGGGGTTAACGGGGGAAGGTTACAATGGGCATGCCTTTTGGGATACCGAAACCTACTGCCTGCCGTTTTTTCTTTTCACAGATCCGCAAGCCGCCCGCAGCCTGCTGATGTATCGCTACCATACGCTTGCGCAGGCCAGGGAACGCGCTTCCGCGCTTGACCTGAAGGGCGCCTGCTATCCGGTGGCCACACTGGACGGCACGGAGGCCTGCACGCTTTGGCAGCATTCGTCGCTGCAGATGCAGCCCTCCACGAGCGTAGCCTACGCCATCCGGATCTATGTGGAAACCACGGAAGATCAAGCCTTCCTGCGCCATGAGGGCGCGGAGATGCTGGTGGAAATCGCCCGATACGTGCTGTCCCGCGGGGGCTGGAATACCGAAGGGTTCGGCTTTTATGGCGTAATGGGCCCGGATGAGTTTCACATGATGGTGAATAACGATTTTTATACCAATTTTCTGGGTATGAAAGCGCTTCGCTACGCGGCCGATACGCTTGCAAAGCTGACGGCGGAAGAGCTTGCGTTGATCACGCAGAAAACGGCGCTGGCCGCGCACGAGCCCGCTGCTTGGCGGAATGCGGCGGAGCATATGATTGTGCCGCGGCGCGAGAATGACGTGTTTGAGCAGCATGACGGGTATTTCCGCCTGCCGCATATCGATGCGCAGGCAATCCCGCGCGAAGAGTTCCCGCTGTACGATCATTGGAGTTATGACCGTATCTACCGTACGGATATGCTTAAGCAACCGGATGTGCTGATGGCGATGATGCTGTATCCCGATGATTTTACCACAGCCGAAAAGGCGGCCAATTACGCCTATTACGCGCCGCGCTGCATCCACGAAAGCAGCCTGTCCCCTTCGGTGCATTCCATATTGGCGGCGGAGCTGAACAAGCCGGAGGAGGCGCTGAGCTTCTTCGGTTTTGCGACAAGGCTGGATTTGGATAATTACAACCGCAACACCAGCGAAGGTTTGCACCTTTCCAGTGTTGCGGCGGCGTGGATGACCATCGTGGAAGGCTTTGGAGGGGTGCGCTTCGGTGAGGGGATGCTCTCGCTGGCACCGTGGCTGCCCGTCGGGTGGAAGCGCCTGCGCTTTACCCTGTGCGTGCGGGAAACGCTTTTGCACGTAACGGTGGATGCACAAGCCACCTCGTTGCGCTGCGAGGGCGCGCCGCTTACGGTGAAAGCGTACGGCAGGGAAATCACCATCGGAGCGGAGGAGTGCCGCATCGCGCGGCAGGAGGCATAACATGCGAAAAATCTGCCGGATTTCGGGGGTTGTTATGGCACTTATGCTTGGGTTCTGCGCTGCGGCGCTTGCGGAAGCAAAACCGTACCCGCTGCCGGAGGAAATTGCCCGCAGCACAGCCTGTGAGGTAACGGTTGACGGATTGATCGTGCCTGTGATGGACACCGCCGTGAACCTGACCCGCATCTGGACCAGCCGCCCTGTGACCACCACGTCGCCCGTGGCGCGCTTTGAAATCACAGGTACGACACTCGTTACGGTGCGGTTTGTGGGGCAAAGCATCCAAACGGCTGTGGTTCGCCCGCTGGCATTGGGGTTCGTGCCGACTGTTGCGGACGATACGGTAAGCTTCACCCTCACAAAACCTGCCGCGCTCACGGTGGAAATCAACGGCGGTCAGGCTGGGGCGGCGCATTTGTTTGCGGACGCG
>JAJFVI010000007.1 GCA_021371895.1 Eubacteriales bacterium
CGATCGATCTGGGGTGGACCGCGACGCTGGCTCTGGCAGCCCGGTAACGCAGCGTAAGAACAAAAATCAAGCAAAATATCCGCGCCTATAGGCGCGGATATTTTTAGATTTGTCGAAAAATCATTTCCATGGAGGTGCCGGAGGTGTTAGATCTTTTCAATATATTCGTATCGCCCGGCTTTGCCGCAAACAGCACCTGCACATCAAAATAGTGAATATGTCACTTCTATGAAAAGCAAACGGCTCCGCACGCTATAGGCTCGGAGTCGTTTCCCTGATAAACTTAATTATAACGGCGCCGTCATCAGTGTTTTTTCGATCAGCCGCACGGGTTTCAACTGCAGCTTGGCCTCCCTTAGGTTATCCAGACCCATATCCTCCTCGCGGTTGACGAAGGTGAACGGCGAAAGGGAATAGGCGTATTGCGTATAGGCCTGGATGATCGAAGAATATGCGCCGGTGTATTCCGGCAACGCCTTTTCTACCTCGATATCCAAGAGCGACGGCCGGGGGTGGGAGCCGATGGCGAAAGCCGCGGGGTTTCCGTTGGCAAATAATATGCCGCCGCTCTGCCCGTAATTTGCGGGCAAAGACAGTATCCGTTCGACTGCCGCACGTTCGTATGCGAGCAGCGCGCCCGTGTGCGACGCATCCCACGCGTCCATCACCGCGAGGCAAACGTCCTGATTGGCATGGGAGATCGGCTCGAAACGCCAGGTATACTTGCGTTTAAACTGAGCGATCTGGTTGCGCTTGGCGGCATAGGCATGCCCCTGAAACGAGGCCAGGGCATCGGCGGAATACAGATAATCGTATAGGTCGCGGCGCGGGGTCGCCGTGAAGCCTTCTGGGAAGCCCGCCGGTGGCTGTTCGACGTAGAGAAAACGAAACGTTTTCCCGCCGGCGGCGCGTTCGTATTCCATCAAGGTGCGAATCAATCCTGTAAAATCTTCCGTCTCGGCGGGCGCGATGTACCAGTGTTCACCCTGTACGTCGCAGCGCAGGGCAAAGGTGTTATGCCAAAAAGTGATCAAGGAATGATCCAGCGGCATCCACGCGTAAAGTCGGAAGGCGTCAAACTCGCTGCTGAGCACGCTCAAATCGCGCTGGCACAGCCAAATAGTTTCCAGATCGGCGTCGGTAAGGGGGTGCAACAAACGATCGCTTCTTTCTCATGCTTTGATTATTCATACTAATGCTTGCCATACCAGTCCGGGCGCACGAGCAATAACGCCCATTTGTCATATCAACCGTTTCCGGGCGGTCGAAACGTCCTTTTCACAAGCCGGGTAAACCAACGGGACATTGCGGACGCGGATACGATGATACGCGTATCCTATAAGTTTGTAAAGCGGATTTTTAGAGCCGTTTTTGTGAAAAAAACACATCGACAACCGACCATGACTGTGCTATGATGCATTGACCCCGAATGCGATTGATCGGGCGTGCGGAACCGTTACGGGTATCCGGAACCCAGACGCGTTCACCGTATAGTTCAACCAAAGAAAGGAGCTGTCATTCCGTGGATACAGACCGATTGCTGTATCATTACTTGACGGATGGCATCAGCAAAAACCATAACAATCATGTAGGCGTCGAACTGGAATTTCCCATGGCGCCCATGGACGGTAAAAACTTCTCCGCCGGCATTGCCCAGACGTTGATGGAAGGGATTCAAGCCGAAGACTACCGCATCTCCCGCGTCGATCAGGACGGCGTTCCTCTGGCCGTGAAGGATGATGCTGGAAATGTGCTCACTTTTGATACTTGCCTTGAAAACGTGGAGTTCGCCTCCGCCAGCGCCCCGTCGCTTTGGACGCCGTATCTCCGGTTCCGGCGCACGTTGGAAGCGGAGCAGAAAATTTTGCAGGCGAACGGGCATACCCTGCTGGGTGTAGGATTTAACCCATTTCTGGCCAGAAGCGCTAACCCGCATCTGATCGAACGGGAACTGACGCTTGCCATCGCCGAATATTTTCAGCATTACCGTATGAAGCGACGATACTATAAGGATTTTTACTGCGTCATTTCCTCCGAGCAGGTTCATTTTAACACCACCATTGAGGAACTTCCTCTCCTTTTTGAGCTCTTTACCCGTTTGGACTGGATCAACATCCTGCTGTTTGCAGATTCGCCCACACACTTGGACGGCAGTCTGTACCTTTGTGCGCGAAACGAGCTGTATATGCGTTCTTCCTTTAAACAGATTGGTCTGGTAGGGGCGCAGAAACTGGGGCTGGCCACCGCCGAGGAAATTGCGCACAGCTACGAAGACGTATGCCTTTTCATGCGCAAGCGGGACGGTGTGACCAACGTATTTGCGCCCACACCGGTCAGGGAATACTTTCAACGCCCAGACGCGCTGGAGGAGGACATCCACTACCTGGATCTGGAACGCAATATTGTTACCACGTCGTATGGAACGATAGAATACCGCATCCTGTGCGCGCAGCCCTTCGGGCAGGCGTTTACGCCCTCGGCGTTCAACCTGGGGCTTCGCACCGAACTTATGGAAACGCTTGCGCTGGCGCGTGCGTTCGACGCTCGCCACTCGATGCCCGCACCCAACGAGCGCAACCGGCAGGCGTCCATGGGATGCTGCGCTTTCTCCAGCACCGAGGATACCCTGCATTACGCGCGGGAACTGCTCCAACTCGCCAAAAAAGGGCTGAAAAGCCGCGGTTACGGCGAGGAAAGGATGCTTGCTCCGTTGGAGGATCGCCAGACGCTGCTGGATTCGCCCGCCGCTGTGCTAAGCCGGGCGGTAAAGTCTGGGGGGGAGACCCGGGCTTTCATGGCACGTGCCGCGCTGGGCGCACCGTTTGTTCCGCCGGATGGGACGCCGTAGACTACACAGGGTTCCGCCATTCCCGCCGCCCGCCCGTATGGGGCGGTTTTCTATCCGCCTCCGACCGGGGCGGTTTCGCTTTTTTGTCCCGATGGTTGAAAAACCGACGCGGTCATGGTACATTATCCATGGAACTTGTGTTTGGAGGCTTTAAATGACAGAGCGTATCGAGCGCCTTTTAGAGCGGGTAGAGAAACCCGCACGCTATACCGGCGGCGAAATGAACGCCGAGGTAAAACCCATCGGCGAAGTCGAAATTTCCTTCGCCTTCTGTTTTCCGGATACTTACGAGGTCGCTATGTCCCATTTGGGGATGAAAATCCTCTATGGCATCATCAACGCGCTGCCCTACGCCGTATGCGAACGTGTCGTCATGCCCTGGGTGGATATGCTGAAAGGCATGAAAACCGAAGGTATCCCGTTGTTTTCGCTGGAAAGCCGCACGCCGCTTTCCCGATTTGACATCGTCGGCTTTACCCTGCAGTACGAAATGAGCTATACCAACATTTTGGAGATGCTTTCGTTGGGCAACGTACCGGTAAAGGCGGCAGAGCGGGGTGAGAACGATCCCATCGTCGTCGCGGGCGGCCCCTGCGCCTCTAACCCCGAGCCTTTGCACGCGTTTATCGACGCATTTATGATGGGCGACGGAGAAGAAGTCATCGTAGAGGTTGTGGACGCGC
>JAJFVI010000022.1 GCA_021371895.1 Eubacteriales bacterium
AGCGTCATCCGTTCGCCCACGTGTACCTGTTCCTCATCGCGAATATCCCCGATGACGGCTTTGGCCAACTCAAGGTCCGTAGCCTGAACATGAGCGTCGTAGAGGAAAATGGCTTCGATCTCTCCTGCGATGTCCAGGCGCACGGCTTGGATCAGTTCTTCCTTGCTCATTTTACGAGAAACGTTACCCTGAAACGGATTTGCAAAACTTGGCATAGGCAAATGCTCCTTTCAATTGGTTCTTTTTTAGCGCATCTATGATATACACAAATTTCTTCTTATCGAAACCGGGTTATTCGGCCGTGGATTCCGTATCTGTCAGCGCGGCGAAACCGGCGCTTTGCGTTATCGCGCCGTCCGGCGTTACCCACAGCGCATCCACCCCATCAAACCGTTTCAGCAGCGCCTTACCATCCTCTATCGACAGGGTAAACAACGCGGTGGAAAGGGCGTCTGCCAGCCCGGAATCCTGCGTGACTACGCTGACCGCCCAAAGCTTATCGGCGGGGAAAAGAGTATCCGGGTCGATGATATGGTGGTACTGTTTTCCGTCTACCGTGTAGTAACGCTGATAGCTTCCGCTGGTCACCAGCGAACGATCCGCGAGGCTAAGCGTTGCAATGCTCTGGTTTTCCGCCGTAAGATCCGGGTTTTGTACGTTTGCGCGCCACGCGCTGCCGTCGCCCCGCACGCCGATTGCGCGCACGTTACCGCCGATGCTGAGCAGCGCGCTGGTTACACCCTGCGCCACCATTTGCGCAGCGACCCTTTCCACGGCGAAGCCCTTGGCCACCGCGCCCACGTCCAGCTGCAGAGCCGGATCAGCCAGATAGACGGTCTTTGCGACCGGGTCGAGCACGACGTCGTCAATGTTACAATGTTCGGCGGCGGCCTGCAGTTGGGCCATCGACGGCAGGGCGGCGGACGCCGGGTCGTCCAGGCCCCGCGTGCGGTAATCATGCCAGATCGCAAGCACGCTGCCCATGGCGATGTTCATCCGGCCGTTGGTTTCCCCGGCCATGGCTTTGGCGAAGGTAAGCAGATTCAGTATTCTTTCATCCACCGTAACTGGGGCAGCGCCGGCCTGAGCGTTGACGGTTTTCAGGTTCACGATGCCGTCGTAATCGTTGTAAATATCATAAAGCTGATGGTATGCGGTCAACGAGGTGTGCGCCTGATTCGCGATCGCCTCCGCTTCGCCCTCTGTGGCCGCATAAACAGTAATCTCCGAATAGGTGTCGAACACATCAAAGAAGCTGGTTTTATAACGTACGAGTTCGACAGTCGTGACGGTGCGCGGCAGGAAAACGGCGGCTAATGCGGCCAGCCCGGCCAATACAAACACGATCAACGGGATGATACGGGATTTGTGCAAGAACCCGACCCCTCCTTTCAACCCGACATCCATGCGGCGGGTTACGCGCTGATTATACCACAAAACCCCGTATTCTAAATATGCACATCGCCCCAGTCGGCCGGGTGGGGATGTAAAAACCACCGCAAAACCGCGTCGTTCGGTTCCTGTGGATTGAAAGCTGCCCTAAGCGATGGTATAATACTCTGGATATGGTATTCGCCGCACGCCGGAAAGGGGTACGCATGAAGCGCAGGGATTGGCTGATTCTCGGGATCATTCTGCTGGCAAGCCTCGCCCTGTTTCTGCTGCGGCCCAGGGCCGGCGGCACTGGCGATACGGCGGCTAACCTGCGCATTACCGTACCCGGACAGACGTATGAACTGGTAGCGCTCAATGAAGAGCGTGAGATCGTCATTGAGCAGGAGGACGGCAGCCGTAACGTGGTGGAGATTTTTCCCGGCGGTTTCCGCATGAAGGAATCCAACTGTGCGAATCAGGATTGCGTGCTGCAAGGGGACGTGACGGTGGATAACATCGGCGAGCGCGTGCTGGCCAACGAGGTCATTTGCCTTCCGCACCGGCTGGTGCTGGAACTGGTGACTGCTGCGGGCGACCCTGTGGAGGCGGCCCCGTGAGTGCCACGAACAAGCTCACCCTTTCGGCCATCCTGGTGGCGGTAATGTTGGTGCTCGGTTATATGGAAAACCTCCTGCCCGTTTCGCCGGTGCCTGGCATCAAGCTGGGGCTATCCAACTGCGTGTTGCTGATTGCGCTGTACTGGGTTGGAATCTGGCCAAGCTTTGCAATGATGGTGGTTAAAAACGTGCTTCTGGGCTTTATACTGGCAAATCCCATGATGATCGTCTACAGCCTCGCGGGGGGGACCCTCAGCCTGACGGTGATGAGCTTGCTGGCTGGGCGGCGCGGCGTTAGCGCCGTGGGCGCGGGCATCGCGGGTGGCGTGACGCACAATATCGGGCAGGTGGCTGTCGCGATGCTGATATTGCAGACTCCGACGCTGATCTACTATCTGGCTGTGCTGATGCCGGTGGGGGCGGGCATGGGGTTGATTACGGGCAACGTGGCCAAAATACTGATGCGCACCCTGCCACCGTTGAAACGTTTGCGAAAGCAGGAAGACTAAAGAAAGAAAGGTGAACCCGTGAAAAAGCACGCATGGCTCGTTCTGCTGACCATCACGATCGTAGCGGGCTTCGCTTTGAGCCTGACCAATCTGGTTACGGAAGCGCCGATTGAAAGGCAGAAGCTGCTCAGCAGAAACGCCGCGCGTGTGGCGGTGTTCAGCGGTGCGGATAGTTTTACAGAGCTGGCGGTTGTACAGGGCAGCAAGATAGACAGCGTTTATACCGCCCTGCAAAATGGTGTAACTGTTGGCTATGTAATGCAAACGACCGTATCTGGCTATGGCGGGCCCATTGAAATCGTGATGGGCGTGGACGAAAACGGCGCAATCACCGGCCTGTCGGTAGGCGGTAACAGCTTTGCCGAAACCGCGGGACTTGGTGCGCGTACCCGCGACCCCGCGTTTACCGACCAGTTTATCGGCCTGACCGCTGCGCCGGAACTGAAGATCAATATCGACGCCATCAGCGGCGCGACCATCAGTTCCTCGGCCGTCACCAACGGCGCGAATCTGTGTTACCGCTACTGTCAAATGCTCCATGGCATTATTGTGCAGGGTGGAGACGCAACTTCCTCAGCGACGCCCGGCACCAGTATAGACGCAACCACATCCGCAACGATCGGCAGTGTAAATGCCGCCGTTACCGCAACACCCGGCACCAGCGTGGACGCAACCACCTCCGCGACGACCGGCGGTAGCGTGAACGCCGCCGCTGCCGCGACGCCCGGCACCGGCGTGGACGCTAATACCTCCGCGACGATTGGCAGCAGCGTGACCGCCGCCGCTACCGCGACGCCCGGCACCAGCGTGGACGCTACTACCTCCGCGACGATTGGCAGCAGCGTGAACGCCGCCGCTGCCGCGACGCCCGGCACCGGCGTGGACGCTACCGCCTCCGCAACGGTAGCGTACCGGGACGAGGAGGACGACTGATAGCGGAGGCATATGCAAACAACCCGCGGCGGACATGCACCCGCGGGGAAAACCGGACGAGTCCGGTGCAAAGCGTCAGGAGAGACCCTCCGCTACAGGTTTACGTTTGCAGTTTATCCCCCAGCACCCGATAGATGGTCGTTAGACTCTCATTAAGGGTGCGCAGGTCGGAGACGCTCAGCGCGGTTGCCCAATCGCCAACCAGCGTGCGCATTTTCCTGCGGATCAGGTCCAACACCTTCACACCTTCGGGACAGATGCTGACGTTGACCATCCGGTGGTCCTTCTCGTCCCGAATGCGTTCGACATAGTTTTCCTGTATCAGCCGATCAATGAGCGGGGTAATGTTGGGTTTGGCAATGCCCAGACGGCGGGAAATCTCGCTGACGTTCATGGAGCCGTTATCATTGAGCATCGCCATCACCTGCACGTGAGACAACGGAATGTTGAACTCTCGCTGAATAACGTCCATATGCAGCAAACGCTTTCGGAATACCGGCAATGCGAGGAACAGGTTCCTGGCAACGCTGTCGATCAGGTTATCCTTTGCCATACTTTTTCGAGGCATACCGGCACCTCCCGTGAAGAACATAGCCAAGAGAGTATAAGAACATAAGCGATGAACTACTAACAGTATAACCATTTTTAATCTTTTTAGCAAGTATTATCTCATAATACGCATGTAAAAGGAAGGAATTTTCAACTTTCCGGGAAACGAAGCAGCAATTCACGCGGGAATCTGCCCGGGAAGTTTACAGCTCAAGAAAAAAATGTTACCATGACCCTGACAGAGTTACGTGGATGGGTGGTGTATGCAATGATTAACGAGTTGGTGGCTCAAGTGGCATCCCAAATATCCGGCACGCTGGTATATGGGGCGATCGCGCTGGTTTCGCTGGTGGGCATCCTGAAATGTATCTATCCTGTGCTGCGCAACGGAGCGTTGCTCAACCGCGCCGTGATGAAGCTTGAACGTGGCGCGGTTGGCAATGAGCGGCCCGTATGGCGTGAGGCGCGTTTTCTGGGGCAGGCGATGCGGCCGGATTGGCAGCGGTTTCTGCTCAACGCGGGGCAGCTGGATTTGCGTGGTATGCCTTGCAACGCTCAGGAATACATCAACGAGGATACTGTAATCTACAAACCCGGCCACGCGCAGCTTGCGGAGATGATTCCAAGCCTTTTAACCTCGCTGGGCATTCTGGGCACCTTCATGGGGCTGATGCAGGGGCTGACGAACCTGGATCTGGGTAACGCCGCCAATACCATCAGCAGCATCCCCACCCTGCTGGGGGGTATGACGTTCGCGTTTGCGACCTCTGTGGCTGGCATTTCCTGCTCACTGTGCTTTAACATGGTCAACCGTATCGCCGTTGGGCACGCCTTCAAGGCGCTGGATTCGTTTGACGAGGCGTTTTACGAGCTGGCGATGCCCCGGCCGCTGGACGCCGAGGTGCAGATGATCTGCCAAAAGCAGGACGACGAGGCGAACCTTCAGCGCGCTGCCGACCAGATCAGCAGCCAAATGGCCGGCGCGGTGGAAATGGCGGTCAGCCGCGCGGTGCACCCGCTGACGATGTCGCTGGATAACTTTATTCAGGGGACTTCACGCGAGCAGGTGGATGGTATCAAGCGTATTGTAAACCAGTTTATGCAGCAGATGAACGCCTCCATGAGCGGGCAATTTTCCGCCCTGGCGGATACGCTGGCGATGCTCAACCAAAACCAGACCGCTACCCATAAAAACCTGCAGCGCACCTTGGCGGTGGCGGAATCGTTGGTGGAGGATGCCAAGCGCGTAGAAATGAGTACCCGCAAATCGACCGGCGAACCGGACGGCGAAGCGCAGGCGCGGCAGGAAGAGATGGTAACGCTTCTTCGGCAGACGATCGAGCGGCAGGCCGCCGCGATGGGCGACATTACCCGCACGCAGGTCGAAATCCTTGCGGCGCTCAAGACGCTTTCAGCGCAGCCTGCGCTTCAGGGCACCTTACCCCCGGATGAGGCAGCCGATAACGAACCCGCGTTGACCGCCGCCATGGAGGATGTCTGACATGCCGCGCAAGGTATATTCCCGCAGGCGCGCGGGGCGTGTGGACGCGGGAGCCGCCTGGATATCCTACTCGGATATGATGGCAGCGCTGCTGCTGGTGTTCGTGCTGGTGTTGTGCTACAGCGTTTACCAGTACTTCGCGATGCTGGAAACTAAAACCACTGAGCTGGACGCCCAGCAGGCTCAGCTGCTCAGCAAGCAAAACGATCTGGACAGCGCCTTAACGGCTATCGATGAGCAAAAAGGACTGCTCAATGTACAGACCCAGACCCTTACCGAGCAGGAGGCGACCATCGCGGCGGCGCAGGCGGCCCTGCAGGCGAAGGAGGACGCGCTTAAGGAAGCGCAGAGCGCGCTGGCATTGCAGCAGGTGCAGCTGGACGACGCGACGGCGCTGCTGCAAACGCAGCAAACGACGCTGGAAACACAGCAACAGAAGCTGGACGATCTGGTGGGCGTGCGCACCAAGATTATCCGCGATCTGAGCGACGCGCTGGCCTCCGCCAACCTGAAGGCATCCGTGGATAAAAACACCGGCGATATCGTGCTGGAAAGCTCGGTCTTTTTCGACGTAGGCAAGTCTACCATTAAGGAATCGGGCCAAAGCCTGCTGAATCAGTTTATTCCCCTGTATCTTTCCGTACTCCTCAGGGACGAATATGTGGATTATCTGGGTGAGATCATTATTGAGGGACATACGGATACGCTGGGGACGTACCTGAGCAATCTGGAGCTTTCCCAGCAGCGCGCCCTCAGCGTGGCTACTTATTGCCTAGAGATGAACGGCCTCACCGCCACCCAGCAGGAAAAGCTGCGGCAGGTGCTCACCGCCAAGGGCCGCAGCTACTCCGACCCCATTTACGCGGCGGACGGCAGCATCGATATGGATGCGTCCCGCCGGGTGGAATTCAAGTTCCGCTTAAAGGACAGCGAAATGATCGACGAAATGCGCGCGATTCTCTCGCAGGGCGTTCAATAACCCTGCGGTTCAAACGGACGCGGCGGCGCGGAAAGGGTGGCTGGTTTGCGAATCCTGAAAGCTGTCATGGTGTTGATGATCGCGATGGTAGTGCTCGCGCTGGGCTTGGTC
>JAJFVI010000025.1 GCA_021371895.1 Eubacteriales bacterium
GTGAAGGTCAGACCATTGCGCTCTCATTCTAACAGCTTAGGCAACGAGATGTCCCCGCCTTTGGCTGGCTGCCATGAACACGGGGGCAAATATATAGTAACAGGGAGGCGAGAACATGCGCGCGCTGATCGTGGAGGACGAGGCCCTGATCCGCGAAGGGCTGCTGACACTGGTGGACTGGGCCGCGGAAGGTTTCGGCGATGCGATCGGTTGTGAAAACGCGGTTGACGCGCTGGAGATCCTTACCGATAAAGGCGCGGATCTGGTGATCACCGATATCTATCTGGACGCTATTTCCGGCCTGGACATGATCGAGATGGCCCGCCAATTGGACGTGCACACGAACTTCGTGATCCTCACAGGGCACGGATTGTTCGAGTACGCGCAACGCGCGGTGGAACTGGGCGTGAAGCGCTTTCTGACCAAGCCGATCCAGCCTGGGGATCTGCAGGCGCTTCTGGGGGATATGCGCGCTGAGATCGCCGAGCAGAAGCGCGTAGAGCAGGCGCTGGCTGCCAGCGAAGCGCAGCTGAGCGAATATTATCCGCTCATGCGGCGCGATTTCTGGTCCAACCTCGCGCACGAAAACAGCCTGCCGGAGGAGGAGATTCGCCTCCAAGCAAGACGGTGCAACATCGTTTTACCAGAGGGTGAGCTGCAGTGCGTCGCGCTGGCATTCAGCACACCCGATATGAAACAGCAAACCCGACTGTCCATCCGGCGGGTGCTGGAGGAATTGATGGGCTCGAAACTGCTCCAATGGCTGGATCACGGTGCGTACGATTTATTGATTGTTTCCGGAGGGCTGGCCGAGGCGGAAATTATGTCCCTCGTTGAGGTTCTCCGCGCGAACTTTTCGCTATCCCCACACGCGGGCCTCGGAAACTGTGTCAAACACCTGTCGGAAATGCAAACCTCCGCGCACGAGGCGGAAGAGGCCATGCAGTCCATCGCCGGCACCGGCAGCGCGTGGAGCTATTTCAGCGACCTGATGCAAGTGAAGCACGCCGCGTACCCCGCCAAGGAGGAAGAGGCGGTACTCAATGCCATTCGCTTTCGAGATACTCCGGACGTGGCGGCGCTGAGCACTTTTTTGCGGGCGGTATTCCACACAGAGGAGGCCTCCCAGCGCGACCTGATGCTACTGCGCTTTCAGGTGGCGCTGTACCGCGCGGCGGACGATTACGGCGCGGCCGGCCTACCTACATTCGTCATGCCGCCGACGTACGAAACCATGGTCGCTGCGCACGAAAGACTGCTCTCACTGATAGACTCAATCGCCAACCGGAAGGCGGGTACACGGCAGCAGGCGATCAACAGCCTGATTGAGGAAGCCAAGCATATCGTGCGGGAAAAATACGCCGACCCGGACCTGAACGTATCCGAAATCGCCCGACAGCTGTTCATCTCACCGCAATACTTGTCGCGTCTGTTTCACGGCGTGTGCGATATGACGTGCATGGATTTCATCACATCGGTTCGCCTGGACGCCGCGAAAAAGCTGCTGCTGGGCACGCAGGTGAAAACCTACGAGGTCGCCCTGATGGTCGGGTACAACCACCCTAATTATTTCAGCGCCCTGTTCAAGAAGCACGAGCAGAAAACGCCCACTCAGTTCCGTGCGGAATATGAGCCATGAAAAAAACGAAGCGGAAATTCCCCCTGAAACTCCTGCGAAACCAGCTCATCCTCTGGTTCGCGGCGGTGATCATCCTGCTGTTGGGGGTGATCGCGTCCTTTTCCATGTTCACGCTGAAACCGTACCTGTATGACACGCACGTTTCCCACCTCAAACAGAACACCAGCCTTCTAGTGCTTCAGCTTTCCTCGCTGAGGGAAAAGTTGCAGTCTTATTCCATCAGCATCCTCGCGGACAACACCGTGCAGGCGTTCCTGCTGGGCAAACTTCCCGATGATCCCAACATCTCCAACACGCTGCGTGTGCTCATGATGGGTTACACCGAGTATGACGCCTCGATCCGCGCACTATACCTGGCAGACACGCAGGGTAACATCTACGGTAACAACCTTACCCGCTCCGTATCGGCCTATATCAACCGGACGCTGCCGGACGTACGCCTCTCCAGCGGCAGTGCAATCTGGACCACCGATTTCACGGCGGACACGGTGGTCATGTGTCGCGTGATTCACGACACCACCAGCAACCTGACCCGTCAGATCGGCGCGCTATACATGATGGTGGATCGCAACGCCTTCACGAGCCTGCAAACGCTGTATCTGATGGATTCGCAGGGCTGGCGACTGGAAGGCGGGGCCTTGCTGTTGGGCGATTCGCTGCCCGTCGACAAGCAAAAGGACGATTTCATCTCCTATGACATCGCCCAGGACGGTTGGACGCTCACTACGTGGATACCCAAATCCGTCGTTTATGGCCCCGCAGACGGGATGCTCGGCCTCGTGTATCTGGGGCTGACGCTGATGCTGGCCATGGGAGTGCTACTGATCATCTTTATCTCCGGCAGACTCACCAAGCCCCTCCGGGAGATTCGCCATGCCATGAAGCGCGTCGGCGAAGGCGACCTGGACACAGTCGTGCCGGTGCGCAGGGACGACGAGATCGCGCAGCTCGCCATCACCTTCAATCGCATGATCGACGACACAAAAAAATCGATCCGCCAGAACGAGGGAAACCAGCGGCGGCAGCGCGCGTTGGAACTGAAAACCCTGCAGTACCAGATTAACCCGCATTTTCTGTACAATACGCTGGACAGTATTTACATGATCGCACGTAAAAGCGGTAACGAGGACATCGCCTCGCTGGTCGTGAACCTCTCTGCACTCTTCCGCCTTAGCCTCGCCCACGGGCAGGATTTCGTAACGCTGGAGCACGAGATCAAGTACGTCACCAGTTACCTCGACATTCAGCATATCCGCTTCCCGCACAGGTTTCGTCTGAACCTCGACGTGGCACCTGAGCTGATGCCGCGTCGGGTGCTGAAATTCTTGCTCCAACCGTTGGTGGAAAACAGCCTGAGCCATGGACTGTGCAACGATTCCGACGATGGCTGCATCAGCGTGAGTGCCCGGCGCGAAGGGGACGACCTGGTTGTGCGCGTGACCGACAACGGCAATGGCATGACGGAAGAGGCGCTGGAAAAGCTTAAGGCGTTTATCGGCCGGACGGACATCGAAGAGAATACCGACCCGTTCGCGGGCGGCGTGGGCGTTCGCAACGTGAACCAGCGGATGCTTCTGTACTACGGACGCGGCATTGAGATCGAGAGCCAGTGGGAGGAGGGCACGCTTGTGACCCTGCGCATCCCCTATGATAAAACGGAACAAACGGACGAGGTGATCGTATGAATCAATTTCCCGAGGCGGGCCAGGTGATCGTCGAGGATGGTTTTCTGAAGCACTATATGGAAATCGTCGCGCACTGTGCTCTGCCTTACCAGTGGCAGATGCTCAACGGCGAACTGGGGGAAAACCCCACCATGCGGAATTTTCGCATCGCGACGGGTGATGAGCAGGGCGCGTTCGGGGGCGTTCCCTATCAGGATACGGATCTAGCCAAGTGGCTGGACGCCGTGGGTTGCGCCCTGGGCAACGAAAGGAACCCCGAATTAGAAGCGCTGGCCGACGCGGCGATCGACACGATCGTCCGCGCGCAGGATGCGGACGGCTATCTGGACACCTATTATCAGCTGGTGTGCCCCGACCGAAAATGGACAGATCCAGAATCGCACGAGCTGTATTGCTTTGGCCATATGATCGAGGCCGGCGTATCGTACAGCGAAGGCACAGGAAAGCGAGCGCTCCTGGAAGCGGCCTGCCGGCTGGCCGACCACGTCGGGCGCGTGTTCGGGCCGGCGGAAGGTAAGCTGCACGGCTACCGCGGTCATGAGATCATTGAGATGGCGCTGGTGCGGCTGGCGGCGCACACCGGCGAAGCGTGCTATCTGCGGCTGGCGGAGTGGTTCGTACACGCGCGGCACGACACGCCCGAGGCGTTCTACCGCGGCGAGCGCAAAGAAGGAAACCCGCTGGATTACGGTAGCTGGGGCTGGGGCGACCCTGAAAGAGAGACTTCCAGCTATGAGCACGTCACAGGCCACGCGGTGCGGGCGATGTACCTGTACAGCGGCATGGCGGACGTGGCGCGCCTCATGGGCGACGAAAAGTTGCTGGCGCATTGCACTGCTCTGTTTACCGGCTTGACCCGGCGGCAGATGTACATCACCGGTGGCATCGGCGCCACGTCTGTGCTGGAGGCTTTCACCTACCCCTACGACCTGCCCAACGACACCCTGTACGCTGAAACCTGCGCCTCCGTCGGGCTATGCTTCTTCGCACAGCGCATGGCGCTGGCTGAGAGGGACAGTTGCTATGCAGACGCGGTTGAACGCTGCATTTTCAACCTTTTGCCCGCCGCTGTGGCGCAGGACGGGGAACATTATTTTTATGTCAATCCGCTTCAGGTGAATGCCGAAGCCTGCCTGAAAAGCCCATTGAAAACGCACGTAAAGCCCGAGCGACAGCCCTGGTTCGATTGCGCCTGCTGCCCACCGAATCTGGCGCGATTCTTCGCCTCCCTGCCGCGATACCTGTACGCTTATTCCGCCAAAGGCGTCACAGTGCACCAGTACGCTCCGAGTGCCGCCCGCTTTCAGATGGACGGCGGCAGCATGACCGTTCGGCAGTCGACCGGGTATCCTTTCGACGGTGTTGTGCAGATCGCCGTGGAACAGGAAGTTTCCTTCCGGCAGGAGCTGGCGCTGCGCATCCCGGACTGGTGTGAAAGTTGGGCACTTTGCGACGTGTGGGGCGATCCGATGAACGTCCGCCCCGAAAAAGGGTACCTGAACGTCGAGATATACGGCAGCTGTGCTTTCACCCTGACGCTGGATATGACGCCTCGGCTGATGCAGGCAAACCGCCGCGTGCGCGAGGATGCAGGCCTGGCGGCACTCCAGCGGGGACCCGTGGTCTACTGCGTGGAGCAGGCCGACAACGGCGAACTGTTGGAAAACCTATCGGTAAAGGCCCGCTCGCCGATTCGCATCGAAATGAGGAACGACGTGAAGGGCTTCGGCCCTTACCCTGCGATGCGCCTGCGAGGGGAAACCGACGCGACCGAACCGCGGACAGAGCTGTACTTTCCGTGCGCGCAACGCCGCGACACGGAAATAACGGCCGTGCCGTATTGCCTGTGGGGTGAGCGCACGGTTGGAGAAATGTTGGTTTGGCTGCGTCGTACCTAATCCCAGCCGATCATAATATACGGAAATATTTCAGGGCGGATGGAACATGACAGAACAATCATTGAAATTAAAGCGGGCAGTTTCACAAATCACGCAGCAAACCGAGTAGCATCACTACAACGAACATAACGAAAGAATAATGAAAGCGCATATGGTAATATTATACAGGTGAAGCCGTATGATGATGACAGGAGCCAGGTTATGATTCAAAACTACTGGAGAAATGGCACAGTGTAGTCGGGAAAGGCGAACGGATAGAAGAAATGTTTAATGAATATCTATCCAATTATAACGTGGTAATAGGGAATTGATGCCATCGGTCACATGTACGCGCGAACGTAAGAGGCTTGCTTAGTGACCTGGACAAGGAAGTGCGTGGAATCTATCGCGTTAAACAGCCTTGGAGAGAGTGGAGCACGGCCGATGCAGCAGT
>JAJFVI010000136.1 GCA_021371895.1 Eubacteriales bacterium
ACATTGAACGGCACATGGCCGCGTTACCGATTCAATCTTAAGACCGGAGAGTATGAGCTTGATACCAATACGGATGCTTATACGGGTGTAATTGTAGGCGCCCGTTCCGATGAAGAGGGATCCCGTTCCAAAGAACGCTACTTTTCTCCCAGAGATAAAAATAACGATTGGAATTTAGACGACCAGCCGCCGGAATTCTGGAATCAGTTCAAAACCGATTTTGCGCCGAAAACGCATGTGCGCATTCATCCGCTACTTGACTGGACGGAACTGAACATCTGGGAATATATAGACAGGGAGAGCATCCCGACTGTGTCGCTGTATTACAACCAGGGGAATGGAACACGATACCGCTCTCTGGGCTGCGCCCCTTGTTCCGGACCGATCCAATCCCAATCACATACGCCAAAAGAAATCGTTGAAGAGCTGCGCAACGGGGCGCTTTCCAACATTGCGGAACGCAGTGGCCGTGCCCAGGACAAGGAAGACGGCGGCGATCTGGAAACGCTGCGTCGGAACGGTTACATGTAGACGCCACTTTACAGTAAAGGTGAAGAATATGATCGATAAAAATTTGAGCATTGTTACTGTGGGTCATGTCGACCATGGGAAAAGCACGGTGATTGGACGTCTTTTAGCCGATGCAGGCGCATTACCCGATGGAAAATTAGAACAGATTCGAAAGAACTGTGAACAAAATTCCAAGCCGTTTGAATATGCGTTTCTCCTGGATGCGCTGAAAATTGAACAGGCGCAAGGGATTACGATCGATACGGCTCGTTGTTTTTTTCATACTTCAAAAAGGAATTACATCATCATTGATGCTCCCGGCCATATCGAATTTCTTAAAAACATGGTTACCGGCGCTTCCCGCGCACAAGCAGCGCTGCTCGTAATTGATGCTTCCCGCGGCGTTGAGGAAAACACACGCCGACATGGTTACTTCCTGTCTATGCTGGGTATTCGTCAGGTGGCAATTCTGGTGAACAAAATGGATTTGGTTGTCTATAAAGAGGGTGTTTTCACCGACATTAAGCAAGAATTCGAAACTTTTTTACATAAAATCAATATTTGGCCAGACACTTTTATCCCTGTCAGCGGTTTTTGGGGGGACAATATCGCCCATGTTTCGGATAAAATGCCATAGTATAAAGGCCCAACTGTTCTGGAACAGATGGACTTATTTCATGCTGCTCCCACATCTGACAAGATGCCATTTCGTATGCCGGTGCAAGGAGTATACAAATTTACGGAGAGCTGTGACAATCGCCGTATTATTGCCGGCACAGTCGAATCCGGAAAGCTCAATGTGGGAGATGCGGTTGTGTTTTTTCCTTCCGGTAAAAAAACGATGGTAAAGTCGCTTGAAATTTTTCATGCGATGTGTTCGAACACGGCCGCACCTTCATATTTTTCAGCCGGTGAGGCCGCGGGTTTTACCATGGCGGAGCAAATATTCGTCAGGCGTGGCGAAATTGCCTGTTTGGAAAGCGAACCGTCACCCTGTGTGGGTGTAAAACTGAAAGCCAATCTTTTCTGGCTTGGGAAAAGTCGATTTGTAACGGGGAAATCGTATTATCTCAAATGTGGAACAGCAAAGGTGGAAATGCATCTTGAAAATATTGAACGTATTGTGAATGCAGTCGATCTCAGTTGCCTGATGCGTAATTATGTGGAAAAGAATGAAGTCGCGGAGTGTATTCTTACGCTGGAAGCACCCCTCGCTTTTGATTTGTC
Source organism: Eubacteriales bacterium (assembly GCA_021371895.1). Lineage (GTDB taxonomy): Bacteria > Bacillota > Clostridia > Christensenellales > Aristaeellaceae > CAXXOK01. The sequence continues at coordinate 1,738 of JAJFVI010000136.1, forward strand.
AGGTAGTATCGATCAAACCAGCCGGTTTGTTATTGTGGACGACTATGAAATTGCCGGAGGCGGCATTATCACAGAAGCTATGGAAGCGGATGACTATGACACACGCAACATCCGTTGGTCAGAAAACACCGTTTCTGCAGACGAACGATTCCGCTGCCTCGGCCAAAAGGGTATCGTCGTATGGATGACCGGGCTGCCCGGTTCAGTTAAAACAACCATCGCGCAAGAGGTAGAACGCCGTTTGGTTACATCCGGATATAGTGCTTACGTATTGGATGGAGACAAGCTGCGTCGAGGACTAAATAACGACCTTGGTTTTTCTGATGCAGACCGTATCGAAAACATGCGCCGTGTAACAGAAACGGCCAACTTATTCCGCGATGCAGGTAGTATTACTCTCGTTACTTTGATTTCTCCCTTTGAGCAGAACCGTCGGAAAGCAAGAGAGATCATCGGCAATGATTTTTTGGAAGTTTACATCAAAGCAAGTATTGAGACATGCAAAGCACGCGATCCGAAGAAACTTTATCAGAAGGCGCTGAGCGGCCAAATCAAAAACTTTACCGGTATTGATTCGTCTTACGAGATCCCTCTCAATCCGGACCTCGTTCTGGATACTGAAAAATGGAATGAAGAAGAATGTGCGGAAACACTGTACAGTTTTATCCTGACGCATCTTGAACGTTGATGGGAGAGAAACGAATGATCATCTTACTATATGTTCTCATTGGATTTATGGCGCAAATGATTGACGGTACGTTGGGAATGGCTTACGGTGTCAGCTGCCGCACCTTTTTACGTACAATAGCCGGTGTTCCCGCTTCTATTGTCAGTGCGGTGGTTCACTGCAGTGAAATACCGACGACTTTGGTGTCCGGCATTTCTCACTGGAAACTAAAAAATGTTGATTCGAAGATGCTTCTCAAGCTGATCGTGCCCGGCGTAATCGGCGGTGTGCTGGGCGCATATCTGCTATCCGATCTTGGCGATATGCTGGAACCATTTATCGACGTGTATTTGATTCTCATTGGAATTTTCATTTTTACAAAAGCGTTCCAAAAAGAAGGTAAAAAACCGAAGGACATGGGAATGCTGGTTTTCCCGCTTGGTTTGGTAGGGGGCTTTCTGGACGCAACCGGCGGCGGTGGATGGGGGCCCGTGGTAAACTCCACCTTGATTGCCACCGGACAGGATGTAAAAAAATCAGTCGGCACCACCAATACAGCGGAATTTATTGTCACCGTTGCAGAAACGGCTGCATTCACCGCATTGATGGTTGACTTTACCAGTTATATGACGATTATCATCGGCCTCATTATCGGAGGCGTCATTGCCGCGCCAATCGCTGCTGTTCTCTGCAAAAAGATACCGGTCCGTCCTTTGCTCGGACTCGTAGGTGCGCTAGTCACCGGCCTGAATATCTACAATCTTGTTTTATTGTTTTAATTTGGTTGGCCGATGACAAAAGGGACGGCGCAGGAGTAAAAACAAGCAATAATGTGTTTATAGACACCATTCTCACTGCTACGATCATCTATCGATATGCCAATAAGGCGCACCCACAAAACGCCAAGAATATGCCCCTCAACACAAATTTTAATAAAATACTGACATCTTTCTACTTGGTATTTTTCATCAACCGCTTTTATAATCAGGGTGTTGCGGCTATGATACTGTTAAAGGCGAGTTCGCAATTTCGAAGTACTCCACATATGAATTAAGCCGCTTGGGACAAATGGGCGTATATCTGCATCCTGCTGGATCTGGGAGCCAGAGAGATCATCGGATACAGCGCAGGGGCTCACAAGACCGCGGAGCTGGTTTATGATGCCTTCGCGTCCTAAAAAGGAAACCTGTTTGAAATCCAGATCTTTCATACAGATCGCGGCAGTGAGTTTGACAACACGCTAATGAATGAATTCTTGGAAAGCTTTCAGATCCGCCGTTCCCTAAGCATGAAAGGCTGTCCCTATGATAACGCGGTTGCGGAATCGACTTTCAAGCTGACCAAGGCGGAATTCATTGCGAGCAGACGATTTGGCACCTTGGTACAACTGCGATTGGAACTGGCGGACTACGTACACTGGCTCAACCACATCCGACTGCACAGCACTCTCGGGTACAGCTCTCCGGTCGAGTTCAGGAATGCATGTACCTTATAATTTCTGTCCGACTAACTGTTGACAATCCATAAATGTACCGTTTACCAATGAACACTATACCGCGTTTTGCTTACGAATAGTAGCCAACCCTACTGGTACGGCACCTGTCTTTATCGTTGTGCGGAAAGCTTGTGTTCTCGCAAAGCAAGGTAGTACCCATCTCACAATGGGTGCAACCGCGCGAACCGTTACAGGCAGGACAGTGCCGCTAAAGCGTCGATTGCATCGGTTCTGTGAAAGGATATGCGTGGACAAGTGGTGGGCATGGCGTGGTAGAGGCCAAAGGAACGGATCAAACCTCCTTAGGCAAGTATGGTAGTAACAGCTGCCCAGACAGGGGAGCCAATTCCATGTTTAGCTACCCAAAAAGCACAGGCGTGGATTGTGGATTATGATAGTGGCAACAGCATGACCTGTTGAGAAAGACCGATTTTTCAAAAAAAGCAAACAGAAAGCCAATAAAAAATGGGACTGAATAATTGAAAATAGAATGGCTTTTACCATCCTCTTCAAGTTAAAGGCCAATGACGTAATCGGTATTTTTATCCTTATTTTACTCTATACCCGTTAAAATATTCTGGAAAGCCTGAGCATCACATAGTAAAGTAAATCATAGAAGGCAAGCAAATAAGACGTTGTGGGACGTTATGGACCCCGGCAGAAACACGGTTCAGTAATTCAAATCTCTAACTCTCCGCCAAGGTGTTATGTGGCAACGCCTAGACCTCGCTATTATCCGCCATGGTGAAGTATGGAGGGCATCGTTTTGCCTTTAATGCAGGACTGTATACCCATTTGATCCTATCTCACCAGATTAATCAGCATTCGAACACTTCGTTCGAATGCTGCATTTTCAAAGGCATATATGACCGTGAGAGATTGTGAGCAGTTGATGAAGCATCATTCAAAGTGTGGGAAATAGTGCGGTCATAAGAAATAAAAAAGCCTGTGAAACCCTTATTTCACAAGCATTTACAATGGTGCGATCGACGGGATTTGAACCCGTACCCTTATCGGACACGCCCCTCAAACGTGCGCGTATGCCAGTTCCGCCACGATCGCGAATGCAACGTTGATATTATATGCATTACCAAGGGCAATGTCAATATCTTTTTCGCTTTGCGGCAGCCGCTTTCGCAAGCGGCACGGCCTTTTTCGGCTCTCCCTTCTCCACCGGCGGCACGGAGGAAAGGGAAACCACCGCTCGTTTAACCCTCGCTTGAACGCACGTCAAAGCCGGGTCAGCATTGCACCAGAAGATGATCACTCTATAGACCCCTGAATGTTGAAAAACATACAATCCAATAATGAAGGCTAAACGTAAACATGAAGCCTTCCACTATGGCTTATGCAATGGGTTTCGGGCGGCATGACCATACTGCACACAGTATAAACTACTATATACATTCATCGCGGGATATAATGCGGTCAAAAGTGCGTTATATAAAAAATAACGCTCATGAATAGCCTTTTTCACAAGCGTTTTCTGTGGTAGCTCCGAGGGGAATCGAACCCCTGATTTCGCCTTGAGAGGGCGACGTCTTAACCGCTTGACCACGGAGCCACGTTGGCTGGGGAACTAGGATTCGAACCTAGACAATACGAGTCAGAGTCGTAGGTGCTACCGTTACACAATTCCCCATCACGTAGGCTGCATCGCTTATTATACGTGGCGGGTACCCTCCTGTCAAGGTGTTTTTCAAAGGAAATCCGTATGGTTCGCCGGGTTGACGCGGCGTTGACCAAACACGGAGATCGTGCTATACTCTATTGTTGCGGGAACTATTTCTGCGCCTATCGGCGTGATACAGGCAAGAAAGGCTGATACGATGTCCGGACATAGCAAATGGGCGAACATTAAAATTAAAAAAGGTAAAACTGACGCGGTTCGCGGAAAGATATTCACAAAGATCGGGCGCGAACTTGCCATTGCGGTGCGCGAGGGCGGCGGCAATCCGGAAAGCAACAGCAAGCTGCGCGATGTAATCGCCAAAGCCAAGAGCAACAACATGCCCAACGATAACATCCAGCGCTCCATTAAAAAAGCGGCCGGAGAATTGGGCAACATAGAATATGCTGAAATCACTTACGAGGGCTATGCTCCCGGCGGCGTCGCGATCATCGTGGAATGCATCAGCGACAACCGTAACCGCACGGCCAGCGACATACGCCACTGCTTTGCCAAAAATGAGGGGACCCTTGGCGTAACGGGCAGCGTAAGCTTCATGTTCGATAAAAAGGGCATGCTGGTAGTCGCCCGCAACGCCGATACGGACGAGGATGAGATGATGATGCGGGCGCTGGACGCGGGCGCGGAGGATATGCAGGTGCTCGACGACGCGTTTGAAATCACCACCGACCCCAACGAGTTTTCCGCCATACGCGAAAAACTGGAAGCCGCCGGGTTGGAGTTTCTCAGCGCCGAGGTGCAGATGATCCCGCAGAACACCGTGGCCCCTGCCCCCGAGAACCTTGAGAATATTCAAAACCTGCTGGAAATGCTGGAAGAGAACGACGACGTACAAAACGTATGGCATAACGCCGAATTGCCGGAGGAACCGGAAGAAGAGTAGAAGCGGCCCTTTCCGCCGCACCCCACCCCTACCCCAAGACCGCCGTATGGCCAGTGCCGTACAGCGGTCTTGATCATATCCCCACTTGCCGGCGGAGCCCCCTTCGCGGCGATCAGCAAAAGGAGAGGCACATATGGACATCCACCAGACCGTATCCCAAATGACCCTGGAGGAAAAGGCCGGCCTGCTGTCCGGTTTGGATTTCTGGCATACAAAACCGGTTGAGCGTCTGGGCGTTCAAAGCTGCATGGTCAGCGATGGCCCGCACGGGCTGCGCAAACAGGATGAGAAGGACGATCATCTCGGCGTCAATGATTCCATCCGGGCGGTGTGTTTCCCCGCCGGCTGCGCGACCGCCGCCTCCTTTGACCGCGATCTGCTGCGTACCCTCGGCGAGGCCATTGGCGACGCCTGTCAGCACGAGCGGCTTTCCGTAGTGCTGGGCCCGGCGGTAAACATCAAGCGTTCGCCCTTGTGCGGTCGGAATTTTGAATATTACAGCGAAGATCCCTATCTGGCGGCCGAGGCGGCAGTCGGCTTCATCCAGGGCGTGCAGAGCCGCAACGTCGGCACCAGTGTCAAGCATTTCGCCGGCAACAACCAGGAGCATCGCCGTATGAGCAGCAACAGCGTCATCGATGAGCGGACGCTTCGTGAAATATATCTGCCCGCCTTCGAGGCGGCCGTGCAGCGCGCCAAGGCGTGGACGGTCATGTGCAGCTACAATCGCGTCAACGGGGTATATGCCTCCGAAAATCGCTGGCTGCTGACCGATCTGCTGCGTAAGGAATGGGGTTTTGACGGCTATGTGATGAGCGATTGGGGCGCGGTGGACGACCGCGTGGACGGCGTGGCCGCAGGCCTGGATTTGGAAATGCCCAGTTCCGCGGGTGAAAATGACAAGCTTATCGTCAAGGCTGTGCGGGAGGGAAGGCTCTCCGAAGAACTGGTGGATCGCAGCTGTGAGCGAATCCTGACCGTCAACCAGCGTTACCTTGCGCACAGCGCGCCGGAAACCCCCTGGGACAAGGCGGCGCAGCACACGCTGGCCCGTGGGCTTGCGGCGGAGTGTATGGTGCTGCTCAAAAACGAGCGCGGTGTGCTGCCGATTAACATGGGGCAAAAAATCGCCGTGATCGGAAAATTCGCCAAACAGCCGCGCTATCAGGGCGGCGGAAGCTCCCACATCAACACCACTCAGGTTACCGGGGCATGGGAGTTGCTGGGCGAGTGGCCCAACGCCACATACGCCGACGGATACGATATGGAGACGGGCGGCGTGGACGAGCGCCTGCTTGCGGAGGCGGAAGCCGCCGCGCGCGGCGCGGACGTCGCGGTGGTATTCGTCGGTCTGCCGGATCTATACGAAAGCGAGGGGTACGACCGTACGCACCTGCGGATGCCTGAAAACCAGGAAAAGCTCGTCGCACGCGTCGCAGCCGCCAACCCCAATACCGTCGTGGTGCTGCATAACGGCGCGCCCCTCGAGATGCCATGGCTCGGCCTCGTGCCTGCGGTGCTGGAAGCCTATCTGGGCGGGCAAGCCGTAGGCGCCGCCACGGTGGACGTACTGTGCGGGGCCACCAATCCCTGCGGCCGGCTGCCGGAAAGCTTTCCGCTCCACCTGGAGGATAATCCCTCTTATCCCTGGTACGGCGGAGAGAAAGATACCGTGGAGTACCGCGAAGGTATTTTGGTCGGTTACCGCTGGTACGATCAAAAAAAAATGCCAGTGCTCTTCCCCTTCGGCCACGGCCTGAGTTATACAACCTTCCGCTACGGTAACCTGCGGCTGAGCGCGGCGGAAATCCAGGATACGGACGAGCTGACGGTATCCGTGGACGTAACCAATGCGGGCTTGGTCGCTGGCAAGGAGGTCGTGCAACTGTACGTAGCCGACCGCGAGAGCACCGTCCTGCGCCCCGTGCGCGAACTCAAGGAGTTTGCCAAGGTGTTCCTCACGCCGGGCGAAACAAAAACCGTCCGTTTCACGCTTTGCAAGCGCGCCTTCGCCTACTGGAACATCACCCTGCACGACTGGCACGTGGAAACCGGCGTTTTCGCCATCCAAATCGGGCGCTCCAGCCGCGATATCGTGCTGGAGGAGGAAGTGCGGGTTCTTTCCACCACCGCCTTGCCCGAACACGTAACCCTCAATTCCATTTTTATGGATTTGATGTCCGATCCCCCTTCGGCAGCCATTTTGCAGCCATTGATGGACAAAAGCTCTCTCAATGGCGATCAGGACGATGCGCAAGGCGGACAGGCGGCTGTAGAAGCCATATCGCCGGAAATGCAGGCGGCAATGTTCGGTTATATGCCCTTGCGCGCACTGCTGAGCTTCGCCGGCGGCAAGATCACCTATGAGGATCTTAGCACGGCGGTAGAGCAGCTCAACCGAATTCGGTCAGTGAACCCCCCGCGCTGATGACGCGCGTATGTTTGTAACAATTCACCCCCAGGGCTGCCCACGGTTAATCGCAGGCAGCCCCTCCCCGGAAAGCGCGACGAACGCTGCCGCCGGAGACTTGCACGGCGCCGCCAAATCTACGCAACCGGCATCGTGAATGCCCCTGGCGAGGCAAATGCTGAAATCAATTCTATATATAATGAAGAAACCCAATATCGGAAAAATGGCAAATTTTCCTGAAAGTCTTTATTCAGTTGGCTTTCAGACTACCAAAGAAGCTACCTTCCCTGGTGGCGTCGAAGGGTTGAAACCTTCCGACGCCATTCGTATCGCCCGGCTTTGGCGGGCGGGGAGTTTGCGGCTTTGCTGCAAACACGATTCGTACTGTAAAAAGTGACTCGACCACTTTTTTGACACACGTAAAGCCCCCCTGAAAGTCTTTCTTTCAGGAGGGCTTTGCCATGCAGGTTCGCTCCGCTGCGGAGCATCGGGCTTTCTACGAAAACCCCGCCGTTATTTCAGCGCTTTCGCAGTTTGCCTTCCCGTTTCCACGCAGCGCAGCGTAAGTCGGCTTTTCCCACCGGGCGTACAGGTAAACAATGTCAAATCCCATTGGTCGGCATCCGCCAGCATCCCGCTGTAGTCGCTGCCTCCCACCGTTTGGATCTTGGAGACGATGAAGAAATACTCGTTTCCGTTGACGTCGGTAAAGGTCACCTGCGAGCCGAGCGATACGTTCTTGAGCGGCGAAAAATGCGTTTTAAAGTTATGCCCGGCGACGATCATGTTCCCTTCCTGCAGGCTGCCCAGATACCGGACGGGCGACGTATCCAGCAAATCAAACGAATAGTCCTTCTGCACCGGAAGCGCCAGCCCGATTTCCGGGATGGTCACATAGCCGATATACGTATGGCCGTCGATCGTAAAGCCAGGCATGTCGTCGGTCGTATCGGCGGTTGTTTCGCCTGCCGCCTCGATTGTCGTTTCATCGGTCGTTTCCGCCGCAACGCCTTGCGCGTCTCCGGCTACTTCTGCCGCTATGCCGGACGTTGCCAAAGGAGCCGCATCCGTCACGACCGCCGGAGAGGCATCCCCGGTTAAAGGCGTGCCCCCAGCCTCGACGATACCGATATCCTCCAGCAGCTGCGTAAGCGCGCTCTGTGCTACCCGCCCCGCGCGTTCGTCCTCCTGCTCGTTATAAAACAGCCATATGCCCGCGCTCAGGAACATCAACACACCCAGAACCAGACAGACAATACCGAACTTCCTCACCGTACACGCTTCCTTTTACGATTCGTCGCGATCACCATATACAGGCCGAACGCGATGAACGCCGCGCCGCCCGCGACCAGCGCTTCAATGGGCCATGTGACAACACCGGTCTGCGGAAGGTAAGTAGCCGTGGGTGTAGCCGTGGGCGTTGGTGTGGGTGTGGGTACGACTTCCGCCTTGGGATAGACGAGCGTGTTATAATCCAACTTCTCGTCCGCATAGTTCGGGATCGAGATTACAAAGGGCGTTACCACCAGACCGGCGAATCCTTCCGTAACCCGTACGAAATAGACGCCCACATCCAGCGACGCGAAAATTGCGAGGCCCTTGCTATCCGTTATCGCCTTCGCCTGCGGCGTAATGGCGTTGGCGATCACAAAGCTGTTCAGCTTCCACGCGGCAGCTTCCGCCTCTGCACTCGTCTTGTAGGTCAGCGCAACGCCGGAGTTCGTGAATTTGCCGCTCGTCACATAGCTGATCCCGCCGGAGGTATTATCGACGTCTCCGATGCGATAGAGCGCAAACGTCACACCGGAACGGCTTGATACCGGCGATATATTCAGTTGGACTTCCAAGCTTCCTTTGCGAGTGTAGTCTACATTCAGGGCCAGCGCCTGCAGCGGGTAAGCCGCCACTAGCGCCGCGCAGAGGAGCAGCCCTAGAATCCTTCGCATTTTGATCATCGTTATGACATCCTTCCAGCCGGATCGTCCGTTCACTATCAACCTTCAACATCAGGCGGACGCGTATGCCCGCTTGTTATTTACGTTTTTTAAATACCAGGACGCCGATCAGGCACAATAGGAAGATCGGTAGCGCGAACATCCCAACGCTCAACCATACGTTTAAGAGGTTGGCGTCGTTTGTCAGCGTCATATCCCGGTTCGCCTCCAAGTCGGTGCGGGTACCCCGCACCAGCAATCGATGCGTATTGATGCCGTAAGGCGTACATGTGACCAGGGTTACGTAATCTTCCCCCGGCGTAATCGCCAACGGATCAACGTCGTCCGGATTGACGATCAGGATCTGGTCTACCTGATATACGAGTGTTTTACCGCACACGTACATGTAAAACAGGTCTCCGATCTCCATTTGGTCCAAGTCCGTCAGCAGTTTTGCTGAGGGGAGCCCGCTGTGCCCGGACAGGGCGCAATGCGTGCTTTCTCCGCCGATAGGCAGGGACGAACCTTCGATGTGCCCCACGCCCACCTGGAGCACGGCTTCACCGGTGCCGTGGTATATGGGTAACTTTACGTTGAGTTTCGGTATTTCCAGGGTTCCCATGACTTCACTGTCGTTGATGCTCAGGAGCGAATTGTAGTAAGTCTCGTCGGTCGTTTCGTCAATGTCGAAGCGATCCGGGTTGGCCAGCAGGCTTTGGTTATACTTTTCCGCGGAGGCGAAGATCTGTTCGTAATCCTGTCGGGAAAGGGAGGCAACCATCGTGTTATAATCGGTCACAACCCGGCCCTGATGGATGGAGTTCCAGTAGTTGCTAACGGTCGGATAAAGCAGCAGGGAGAGTCCCAGCGTGAAACCGATGGCTAACAGAATCGTGACGGTTTTACTCTTCATAGAACCCTTCCCGTACCCCTCCGCCGCGAATGGGCGCTCCCATTCGCGGCGGAGCTTCTTTGCGCTGTGTTAGTAGCGCATCATTCCAGTTTACCGAACCGCCGCTTTCTTAACCTTGCGGCGCATCACCAGCAGAAGGGCGGCGCCAGCCATCAGCGCGAGGCCCGCGATGGTGAAGATCGTCGTGCCGATACCGCCGGTGGAGGGCAACACAGTACCCTTGGCGTTGGTGACTTCCAGGTAGATCATGCCATCCTCGGTCACAGAAGAGGGGCTGGATACGTGCCAGGTGCACACTTCGTTACCGGTTGAAATCGTCAGGGGCAGATCGCAGGTGATGACGATAGAGATGGGAGCAGCCAGCAGGTTGTAGCCGGAGGGGGCGACAACTTCGGTGAGGGTGTAGGTGCCGGACTTGAGGCCGTCGAAGTTCAGCGTGCCATCCGCGCTAACCGTACCGGTGATGGTTACGACGGAGGAATCCTGCGTAACGCTGATCTTGGTCTCTTTCTTGTAAAGCTGCGTGGTGCTGTCGTACTTATCGGCGGTGTCGACGGTCGGCACGGTGGTGGTGTAGGTGTTGTCCTTGAGCTTGTAGTAGGAGCCGGTCATATCGGCGGTGAACACGTCACCGATCACAGCGACGTCATTGAGGGCGGTGCCTTCCAGCGTGAATACCGCGCCGGCCAGGAGCTGGGTCTTGTCCGCATTGAACTTCTTAAGCGAAATGCCGGTCACATAGGTCTTGGTAATTTGTTCGGGCGTTTCGCCGTACACAGTGGGGATGTCTCCGCCTTCGCCTTCGTGGGTAGGATCGTTGGAGTAGATCAACTTACCATGGTTGGCGTTGCCGGTCTTACCGATGGTGGCGTCAGAGTTGATCATAGCGGAGTAGGTAACAACGATGCTGTTGCCCGCCTGCGCCTTATACTGGATGAAGTTATGGAAGATCACTTTGAAGGTGCAGGGAGCCGCAGCCGCGCCTGTGAGCACGTGGTAGCCAGTCGACGATCCGACGGCGTTGGCCGTCAAGGTAACGCCGTTCACCTTCACCACAACACTGGCGGTGTCAAACGTCAGACCGACGCCCATCGTATCGGCGACGTTGAAAGCATACTTGGTGTAACCGGTCATATCGGGAACCTTGGTGGTGATTTTGTAATTGACCATATCGCCGATGGCGGCTTCGGTGGTATCCACATCGCCGGTCGTCGCAACGATCACCTTGTCCAGGTTGGGAGTGTCTGCTTTCAGGCTGATGACCGCGCTGGGATTGGTGGTATCAAGCATAACCGCAGAAACGCGATGATCTTCGGTGCCGGTGGACGTGTCCTCGATAATGTAGTAGCCATAGGGCACTGACACATTAGCGTAACCGGTGGAAGAATCGATGGTTACGGGGGTGATACCGGCAGCCTTAGCCGCAATCAGCGCCGCTTCCGCAAAAGATTCCATCTGGGAAGCGCTCAGCGCGGCGATCCGTGTGATCACGGCGTTGTCGATCCAGGCCTGGGTCTTGCCTGTGAAGTTCAGGGAGAAGTAGCTGGCGTAGAAGCTCTTCATACTGTCAGGCACAGTGTAGACGGGGGTATTGTCTACCGCAAGGGTGACGTTCAGGATCGAGTAGGCTTTGAAGGTCCTGCCGGCGGGCGAGGTGCCGTCGCTGCTGGTGTTGATGGTGATGGTGCCATTCGCCGCGAGGGCGGAGACGGTCATAGCGCAAACCAGGATGAGAGCCAGGAGGATACCGGTCATTTTCTTGATGTTCATTGTGTGGGAACTTCCTTTCTTGTTGTTGGCTTTGACATACTTTGAATGCATTGATTTGCTTTTGTGGCAGCGAGCGCGAATGATTTATCGTGAAAGGAATCCGGCCTCCTTTCCACGCTTTTTCACTCGGTTCGCTATATACATGAAGCAGGTGAGGGCGATGAGCGCCAAACCAAGCCATGTACCGAGAATGGTTCCCGGGCCGCCGGTATCCGGGAGCAAGCGGCTCAAGATGTTCTTTACGATCAGCGAAATACCGCTTCCACTGATCCCCGCTTGCGTAAGGGTTGTATCCGTCAGGTTTCCAACCGTTCCGTCGGCGCCCAGCGTAAATCCGAAGGGGTTGGGCGGCATGCGGTAACCGTCCGGCGCCTGGGTCTCCACCAGCCAGTAAGTGGCCGGCAGCAGATCGTTGATCGTAATCCGGCCATCTGTGCCGGTGGTGTAACCGGAGCCGATCAGCACGCCGTACGCCGATGCGCCGGGGATCGGCACCGCGCCTGTTGCCGACGAATCCGTCTGCATGTAAAAGTCAAACTTGGCTCCGGAAAGCTTGGCGGATGCGTTGGCGCTGTCGCGTTTCTCAAGTACGAGGCTATGCCGCAACGAGTTGGTGACCGTGAAAGACCAGTTGCCGTTCGTGTCCTGCGTATAGGTTATGATCGTGCTGTAGCCGCTTACGGCAGCTTCTTCCACGGTGTAGGTATACAGCATGCCGGTCGCGTTGTACTTGGGCAGGCTGGCAAAGGTGTAAGTCCATGCGCCGCTTACGGGTAGAGTTTGATCCACCACATGTTCCTTCGCAGCCGTGCCCACCTGCCGGTAGAGCAAAATGGTCACAGTATCGCTGGAGTGATCCAGCCCGCCATCATCCCAGACCTTCGTTACGGTTACGTCGACGGTTTTCGTATTGGTGACGGTGAAGGTGTAGTTACCGCTCGCGTCCTGCGTAAACGCGATGCCCGTACTGTAACCAATGATGGCGCTTTCCTCCACGGTGTAGGTATACAGCGTGCCGGTCGCGTTATACTTGGGCAGGCTAGCGAAGGTATAGGTCCATGCACCGCTTACGGGCAGGGTTTGGTTGGCCACAAGCTCCCTGGCAGCCGTGCCCGCCTGCCGGTAGAGCGAGAGCGCAACGGTGTCGCTGGTGTGGACTAACCCGCCGTCGTTCCAGACTTTTGTAACGGCTACGTTGATCAGCTTGGTATTGGTAACGGTAAAGGTGTAGTTGCCGCTCGCGTCCTGCGTAAACGCGATGCCCGTACTGTAGCCGCTTACGGCAGCCTCTTCCACTGTGTAGGTATACAGCGTGCCGGTTGCGTTATACTTGGGCAGGCTGGTGAAGGTGTAGGTCCACGCGCCGCTTACGGGCAGGGTTTGGTTGGCCACTAGTTCCCTGGCAGCCGCGCCCGCCTGCCGGTAGAGTGAAACAGTCACGGTGTCGCTGGTATGGACTAACCCGCCATCGTTCCAGACTTTTGTAACGGCAACGCTGATCAGCTTGGTATTGGTAACGGTGAAGGTGTAGTTGCCGCTCGCGTCCTGCGTAAACGCGATGCCCGTACTGTAGCCGCTTACGGCAGCCTCTTCCACTGTGTAGGTATACAGCGTGCCGGTTGCGTTATACTTGGGCAGGCTGGTGAAGGTATACGTCCATGCGCCGCTTACGGGCAGAGTTTTACTAGTCACAAGTTCCCTGGCGGCCGTGCCCGCCTGCCGGTACAGCGAGAGGGAAACGGTGTCGCTGGTGTGGACTAACCCGCCGTCGTTCCAGACTTTTGTAACGGCTACGCTGTTGAGATGGGTATTGGTAACGGTGAAGGTGTAGTTGCCGCTCGCGTCCTGCGTATACGCAATGCCCGTGCTGTAGCCGCGTACGGCAGCCTCTTCCACGGTGTAGGTATACAGCGTCCCGTCCGCATCATACTTGGGCAGGCTGGTGAAGGTGTAGGTCCACGCGCCGCTTACGGGCAGGGTTTTACTGGCCACAAGTTCCCTGGCAGCCGTGCCCGCCTGCCGGTAGAGCGAGAGGGAAACGGTGTCGCTGGTGTGGGTTAACCCGCCGTCGTTCCAGACTTTCGTAACGGTTACGCTGATGAGCGGCGCGTTGTGGATCGTCAGCACGATCGTAGGGACGGTGCACCTAAGCTGCGTTTGGGAATACGTTGTAGCGTAGCCGGTTACGGGGACCTCCACGACGGTGTAAGTAATATCGGTCGTACCAATTCGCGAGGGGAGCTCGGTGAAGTCCATGGTCCAACTATTGGCGCTATTGAGCGTGAACGAGGTTTGTCCGCCATAGGTGACGAGGGTCCCGTTCCCGTATAGGCTGAATGTAATGGAACCGGACGTATGGTTGTCGTTTCCGTCGATCCAGTCCTTCACCACGCGTACCGTTTCGGTAATCACCTGCGTGTTGGTGACGGTGAAGGTATAGTTTCCGCTCGTGTCCTGCGTATAGGTGATGTTCGTGATATAACCGCTTACGGCAGCCTCTTCCACGGTGTAGGTATACAGCGTGCCAGTTGCGTTATACTTGGGCAGGCTGGTAAAGGTGTAGGTCCACGCGCCGCTTACGGGCAGGGTTTTGTTGGCCACAAGTTCCCTGGCAGCCGTGCCCGCCTGCCGGTAGAGCGAAACGGTTATAGTGTCGCTGGTGTGACTCACGCCGCCGTCGTCCCAGACCTTGGTTACGGTTACGCTGATCAGCTTGGTATTGGTGACGGTGTAGGTGTAGTTGCCGCTCGCGTCCTGCGTAAACGTGATGGCGGTGCTGTAGCCACTTACGGCAGCTTCTTCCACGGTGTAGGTATACAGCGTGCCAGTCGCGGTGTACTTGGGCAGGCTGGTAAAGGTGTAGGTCCACGCGCCGCTTACGGGCAGCGTTTGGGTGGTTACCAGTTCTTTGGCCGCCGTGCCCGCCTTCCGATAGA
>JAJFVI010000035.1 GCA_021371895.1 Eubacteriales bacterium
CTGGGCTACTCCCGCGTTTTATGGCTGGAGAGCAGTGCGCTAAGGGTTCCGGTGGTGGCGATGTACGTATGGAAAAATCTCGGTTTCTCCGTAGTGATCTTCTCGGCTGCGCTGCAAACGATCCCCGACGCCTATTACGAATTCGCCAGCCTCGAAGGTGCAAGTGCCTTTCAGCGGGAAACGAAGATCACGCTGCCGTTGTTGGCGCCGACGTCTTTTCTGGTCTTTTTACTGGCGTGGATCAACGCCTTTAAGATTTTTAAGGAAGCCTACTTTATCGGCGGGGCGTACCCGGACGAGACGGTTTACACCTTGCAGCACTTTATGAACAACAAATTCGCAACGCTGGACTACCAGGACGTTACGACGGCCGCATACAGCTTCGCCATTATCGTGTTCGTCCTGTTCGGGCTGATGTACTCCAACAGAGCCGTGCGCTCGTCCTACCAGGCGTAAGGGGGAGAAAGTATGACACAGCAATATCCCCCCCGCTCCGGCACAGGGCGGCCGGCAACACACGTGCACAAAAGGAAGCTCCGGCTCGGCCGAGCGCTGTCCGTAGTGTTCCTCACAGCCGTCGCAGTACTGATCCTACTGCCCATCGTTTTCACCTTCCTCTATTCCTTCTTCCCCAAGGGCGAAATGGAGGCATACCTTGGCCTGCGCGGAAACTACGACGATACCCAATGGATGGATTTCCTGCTTTCGCCCAAGCTCGCCTCCGTGCGGCAGTATTACAAAATCCTCATCGAGGAGCCTTTGTACCTGCAGCTCTTCACTAACTCTGTGCAGTACACGGCGGCGATCCTGCTGGGGCAGGCCGTCGTGGTGCCGCTGATGGCGTATGCCCTGAGCCGTTTCGAATTCAAGGGTCGGGACGCGCTCTTCTTCGCAATCCTGATGCTGATGGTGCTACCCTTTCAGGTGACCATGGTGCCCAGCGTCCTATCGCTGCGCTTCATGGGCATCCTGCAAACGCCGTGGGCGGTGATCCTGCCCATGTGGTTTTCACCGTTTTACATCTTCCTGATCCGCCAGTTCATGGCGGGGCTGCCGGGCGAATTGCTGGAAGCCGGTATGATGGACGGCGCTGGCGCCCTGCGCTGCTACCTGCACGTGGTGCTGCCGGTATGCCGGCCGATCATCGGCGCGGCAGTGGCGCTGTCCTTCGCGGATTGCTGGAATATGGTAGAGCAGCCGCTGGTCTATCTGGCCAACAACACGGCCAACCAGCCCCTCTCGGTGATGTTCAACCAGATCAGCACCAGCGGCGCGGACGTGGCGTTCGCCGGGGCAGCACTTTTCATCCTTCCGGCGCTGTTTGTTTATTTCTATTTTCAGGAGGATATTCTTCTGGGCGTCACCCTTAGCGAACTGAAATAGTCTGAGGAGGAGCATACCGAAATGAAACTGAAAAAATTTGCGCTGCGCGGCTTCGTGGCTCTCGGGGTCACGGTGGCGCTGTGCATGTTCTTCGCCAATACCGTACTGACCATCTCTACCCCGAAAATCCAGATCGTGCAAGGCAGTCACGGACGTCTGGAGCAGAAGATCAGGCTGAACACGCAGGTGTATTTCCCCGATACAACGGATTACACGCTAAGCCTGGCAGCCAAGAGCGCCATCGTGATTAACCAGGTGTACGTACGGCCGGGGCACCACGTGGACGCCGGGGAGACGCTGTTCACCGCTACGCTCACCGATTTTGACAAGGACTGGAAGGATCTACAGGACAAGTACCACGCGAAGGCGATGGCCCTGCTGGATAAGGACGTCGAAAACAAACGGTTCGCCCGAACCAGCCAGCAGAACGACCTTTACGACGCCGTGCTTGCGAGCCAGTCGACCATGGCGAAGGCGGAGCACGACGCGCAGTTGATGGCCTTTACGCTCAATGTAGACATCGGCGAGGATTCTGCACTGTGGGAAAGCAAAGTCGCCGGTCAACCCGATTTGCATTACGCCATATTGCAGGCGCTGGACGCGAAAACCGCCTACGATACGGCGTATCAGGCCTTTTTCGACTCATACGACAACGACCGCATCCGGGTGAAAAGCGGAACGTTCAAATTCATCAACGAGCGCAGAGTGCTGATTAAGGAGCTTGCCTCCATCGCGGATGACATTGTGGCGCTGTCTGAGCGCAAGGAAGCACTCAGCACGATAACCGCGCCCCAGGCCGGCTACGTAGTCGCCCTCAACGTGAAAAACGGGGACGCTTACGACGGCAAGAAAGTTGCCTTCACCCTGAGCGCGGACGACGTGGCGCCTGTGCTTCGCGGCGACATTACAAGCTTGAAAAAGGTAATCTCGGACGGAACGAAGGTCGAGATCGCGGGCGATTATGGAAACCAAAAGACCACGGTGGAAAAAACGGTGCTGGAGGGCGATGGCAAGAAGTACGCCTACGTCACCCTGACCGACGACATCATCACCGCGGAGGGCGGAATCCCCAGGATGGTATCCGACGGCGACGTCGAAGCGACGCTGACCTACCGGGCCAGGGAATCCGCCACGCTGATTCCCGCCAGCGCCGTACGAAACGAGGGCGACGGGGCGGATTACGTGTATCTGATCCAATATAATTACAGCGGCTTCCTAGGTTCCAGCTCCATAAAGGTGATCAAGACCGGCGTGGATGTGGTGGAGCGCGGGGATACCATGGTTTCCGTGCAGCAGGAACTGGATTATGCGGAAATCGCCGACCGTGAGGACCGGGCGCTGACGGACGGCTGCACCGTGATGAAGTATGTGGATTGAGCGGCGGGAGAAAACGACATGAAGAAAAAAAGCGTACAATGCCTTTTGGTGTTCGCAGTTTGCGCAGCAGTGCTCGCCTGGGCATGGGCGCAGACCGCCGCCGTAGGCGACGATTTGCAATACCTGATTACCGCGCCGCTCATGGTGCCCACGGCACAACAGGCCGATCCAGTTGAAGACGGGCAAAGCGGGCAAGATGAGGCATCCGAAGGGCTGACACAGCAGGCCGTTAGGCCGAACCAGGCGGCACTCGACCTTTGGGATAGCCTGAAAACGAAAGCCGACAGTTGGGGCGGGGTAATCCAGACTTACACGATGAGCGGCATTCTGGAAAAGGCCAGCCTCACAAGCGATACGAGCGAAACGAAGCAGGCAAGGCTCACGGCGCTCAACGTGAACGCCTTTCAACTGGAGCCGGAATACCTGCTTTTCGGGCGGCTGTTTTACCCGGAAGAACTGGCAAGCGGTTCGGACGGTATTTTACTGGACGAGCAGTTGGCCCTGGCACTATTTAAGATTTCACAACCTATCGGCCGAGCCGTGACCGTTTCCGGCGTCGATTTCACCGTGATCGGCGTACTCAGGCATACAAAAAGGGTCGGCGACGCCGAGGACTACGGCGCGTACGTGACCCTCGCCAGCCTGTGGGATCGAGAGATTCAGTTGCAGGCCCTGCAGGTGACCGCAAGGCCCGTGTCCGGCGCCGGGGCGCGCTCGCTGTTTAACAAGGACATGGAAATTTGGTATTCCGACGGAACGTCGATTGACCTGGGCAAAGAGAGCATGGGAGCCATGCTGCCCGTGCGGGTACTGCTCTTCTTTGCAGGCTGCGTGGCGTTCTTCCGCCTGCTCGCAGTCTGGAGCAGCCGATTCCAGCACTTCTTTGCCGATTACCGGCGGCGGCTGAGCCGCGAATACGCCGTCCGGCTGATGCCCAGGCTGATCATCGGCGTTCTCACGCTGGCAGCGGGATATGGCATCCTCGCGTTGGTCGCGGCGGTGCTGGTACGCTATATCGTGGAACCGGTGTACATGTTCACCGAATGGGTGCCGACCGTTCTGGTGGAGTGGAAGGACATCCAAACCGCCTTCTGGAACGTATGGCGGGGCGCGGCGGGCCTTAGGGAGCTGCGCAGCCCGCAGATGTGCCGCCTTCGTTATTTCGCCACTCTCACGGGCTGGTTCAGCGCCGCAGCCGCCGTGGCGTTCACAGCGCTGTGGATTAACATGCGGGCGACGAAGAGGGAAGGAAAGGGCGCGGTTGAAACGGAGGATTTTCCCGAGTAGGAGCCAAGCGTCTGCAAATAGTACCGACCGAAGTTGCTACACAGCCAGCAAAGACGATGCAGCGGCTCATCTTATGGTACTTCCAAGATCGCTGCCGATTAGCCTTGTAGACCTCTTCTCCACGCTTGGCGGAGTAGGCGGGCGCTCTTGCCCTATATTGCTCTTACGAGGCGGTTTGCCACGCTTCAGCTCGTTCCCAACGGTAGTAGGAGAACAACCGCTCTCTCTGGCGATGGCTCGGTTGGACAGTCCTTTCCGCATAAGGCACTGGATTACGCCACGTTCTTCGCGTTGAAGATGCTGTACCTTCTTGCGTTCTGAATCCACTGTGATATAATCTTGGCAATCCATAGTGATTGTCCTCCTTTGGCAGTTTGAGTGTGTGAGAACTCAATTCTACCATATGGAAATTCACTATAGATTTTTTCTCTTCAAGTGTCCAACTTCATTTTACAATCAACCAAAATCAAATTTTCAATCATCTTTCCAGATAATTTCGGAAGTGCTTTCTTCAATGCCATCGCTATAGCCCCAACCGATGTTACGGGAATTGACGACAAGCGCATCAACGCGGTCTTTCAGCTTCAGATATACCGTGTCATCCTCAAGGGCGTTCATCCTTTCGATGAATTGACAGTACACAGACAGTAGACTGTCATAGAAGCGGCTGTCTATGTCGCCGACTTCCTGTGTGAAGGCATTTCCGCATTCCACAAAATAGAGCATGACATCGAGAGTGATAAATGGCTGAAGAGACATTTTCATCATTTCCTTGACGTATCGGTGCGCTTCGGCTGTTTTGCAATCACCGTAATCTTTCAGAGGGAAACATCGCTTGATCTTCGTTTTGTACATCTCAAGCAGTTCTGTGGAATAACCTTCGGCGTTGAAGCGCATGTTCATGTAGATGTGGACCTGCTCGCTGTCCTTGTATAACGTACTGATTATATCTTCCAGTGCGTCCCAACTGAGTGAACGCAAACATTTCTTGAGCGCAGAATTTGTCAGCTTGCTCATGCTTCCGTCACTTCTTTCTGCGTTTTTTGTCATTGATCATCTGTTCAACGGCTTTATCCAGCTCGTCCTTCAGGGATGGCCGACGGGGATAGTTATGTATAGCTATAATGTTTTATATTAGTATGAAATGAAACGCAGGGCAGCCGATGTTTGCAGCTACCCTGCGTGATTGGAACCTTACGGATCGCAAGTGGGGATGTGTGCTACTGTAATAGCGACGCTTTACGCCGAATGCCAGTTACGCTTCCTGTGACCCACAATGGGCTTATTCGCTTACGTATGCAAGACGGCGCTGTGTTACTTGTCCAAAGAACCGGTGTTTGCAGGATAGGTGACCCACTCCCACTGTTCCTCATCGATGTTATAGTTATATTGCAGTTTACCGTTGCGATCGTAATACCCCGTATCGGTGCTCCATCCGGTAACGGTGAACTGTAAGATTGCCAGCCCAGCGTCGTCGCTGGGGCGATAGAAGGTAAACTGGCCATGCGTCGTACTTTCGCCTTCTGCGAGCGGCATGTCGTAGGTACCCTGTAGCTTGTTTTGGTCATTGGTCAGGCTCATGACAACCGGCTGAAGGGCGTTATCATACCCCAGCATTTCAAAGCGCACCTGCGATATATTCATATCGCTGTGGTTTTTCAGCTTCACGTACGGCTTGCCGTCTTTGATGCTTACATCGCTCACGGTCACAGCATGGCGCAAGGTACCAACGTCCGTGTATATTTCCACAGTAAAGCCGCCATCCTCGGTGGTGCCGGTGATTTTGCACCGACCCCAACGCTGCCCGGTTACCTTGAAGCGGTTGGTGGTGCCCTTGACGGTGGCGATGCTCTCGTCGGTGTTTGTCCACGACATAGTCTTATTGGTGGCACTGCGGGGCTGAATTTCGGCTGTAAAGGTCCCCTAGCCGCTCGCATCCACGCGTACATCCTTATACCTGTAGTTTACGCCTGTGACGGGCACCAGTACCTGGATAGTCGCTACCGCACGCTTTTTGCTTCCGTCGGCGGTGTATGCGTACACGGTGGTTTTACCGCCTTTGACGGCAGTCACCAGCCCGTTCTCATCCACGGTGGCGATACGCTTGCTTTTGACCTGATAGGTAACGGATTTATCGGTGGTGCTGCCTGGCAGTACGTTTACGAAAAGCTGGATGGTTTCATTGATGTTCACGCTGTAAAGGGTGTTATCAAACGAGATGCTTTGGGCAAGCTCCATACCCTGCGCGGGTACGGTGGTGGAGATGGCGGGGTTAGCGTTTGCGGTAGCGGTGATCTGCGTTTGCCCGATGCCAATGATGGTCACAAGCCCTTTCGCGTTCACGGTAGCCACGTTCTCATCCGCCGATGTCCAAAGCACTGTTTTGTCGTTCGCGTCCTTGGGAAGCACGGTCGCTTTAAGCTGTACTTTGCGTCCAACAGCGGCGGCTACGCTCTCGGGCATGATATCCACGCTCTCGGGCGCCTGCTCTACGGTCATCTTATAAGTGGCTTTTGCATAGCCGTCTGTCGATGTGACGGTGATGGTTACCCTGCCGCGCTTCACACCCTTCACCAGTCCATCCGTCGTGACGGTTGCTATTGCGTCGTTTGAGGATGCGTATGTTACGGTCTGCACCGTCGCTTCTGCAGGCTCGCAGGTGGCTGAAAGCTGAAGTGTCTGCCCCACGAACACGGAAGTGCTTTTCGTGGTTACGTTCACGTCATCAACGGGGATGACCACCCGAATAGGGATGGTGGCGGAAACGGTGGGGTCGTACACGCTGGTTGCGGTCAGCTGGCACTCCCCGATAGCTACCGCCGAGATCTTGCCCTTGGATGTAACCGTTGCGATGGACTCATCGCTGATCAGGTAGGTTACACCCTTTTTTCGGGCAGCGTATGGGCTAGCGCTCGCGCGCGCGGTGGTGGATTGGCCTTGCGCAAGGTAGACCGCGTCTACGGCAAAGCTTACCGCGGTAGCATCTGCAGCGGCCGCTACGCCGATGGTCAGTGCGCCGACCATCAGGGTAAACGCAAGGAGAACTGATAGCCACTTATTCATGGTGTCGCCTCCAAAACTTGTTCTCTTTTGGGTTTTCATCTGTATCAATTTAATTATAGCATAACCGCCACTGCTAGCACGCGATTGTACACCAAAATTTACATGCTTTGCAGTGGTTCTGTGGCTGCTTGGGCGTACAGGCCGCATATCCGATAGGTTGCTTCATTGAACAGAAAATGGTCACAGGTAGGTATAGACGGTACTCAACCCTGTGCGCGGTGCCGTTTTGACTAACCGCCCGAGCGTATCCTAAGTATTGTTGTCCTTCGACCCATCGGGGTAGATTGTCTCCAGCAGGTTGCCGTTCAGGTCGTAGGTGAACGTTACCTTTCGCCCTTCCGCGCCTAGCAAAAAACATTTTGAGCATCTTCATTAAAGAAACATACCAGATATTCGTCACAATATATGGGCATACCAATGTATCTGGATGGTGCGAGTATAATTGGCATACAACGTCAGCTTGCAACTAATGGGGTTTTATCTCCAAGCGGCAAGGAGGCGTGGAGCAAACGAAGTATAGAACAGATTTTGCAGAACGAAAAATACATTGGTGACGCG
>JAJFVI010000050.1 GCA_021371895.1 Eubacteriales bacterium
ATGGTGCTGCAAACCGGCGAGCATCCGGCCAAGCTCAAGGATATGGTCTGCTCCCCGGGCGGAACGACCATCGAGGCGGTGGCGTCGCTGGAACGGGATGGCTTCCGCAGCGCCGTGATCGAAGCCATGCTCGCTTGCGCGCGCAAGAGCCACCAAATGAGCAGCGAAACGAAGCCGAAAAGCTAAGGAGTTCAAATGACGCAATCGACCGAAAAGCCCCTCAAACAGGTGCAGCTCTATACCGACGGCGCGTGTTCCGGCAACCCCGGCCCGGGCGGTTGGGGCGCGATTCTCAGCTTCCGCGGCAAAACGAAGGAGCTCTCGGGTCATATGTCCGGGACAACCAACAACCGCATGGAACTGTTTGCGGTCATCGGCGGTCTGGGTGCGCTATCGGAACCCTGCGCGGTGGATGTGTATTCCGATTCGACCTACGTCGTCAACGCCTTCGACAAACGCTGGATTGAGAACTGGCAAAATAACGGCTGGCTGACCAGCGATAAGAAGCCCGTGGAAAACAGTGATCTTTGGAAGCTGCTGTTACAGATCATCCGGGCCAAAAAGCATCAGGTGACATTTCATAAGGTGAAGGGGCACGCGGATGATCCGCAGAACATCCGCTGCGACGAGCTGGCTCGCGCGGCCATCAAAGAATACCGGCGCATGAACGGCGAAACAGAAGAAGAGCCTGCCGCACCGCCGGAAAAAGACGGAAAACAGGCTGACGAGAAGAATACGCAAGACGGTGCGCCCGAAACGCGCGTTTAAACCGATGCGGAGGCATCTACAACAAAAACGGCGCTCACAGAGATGCGCGCCGTTTTTTTTAATTGCGCCGCGATGGAACACTTTTAAAACCCCAACGCATCGATCTTGCGGCGCTTTTTACCCTGTGACTTCGCCGTAAAGGTTCGCCGTAGCCCCGCTACGACTTCGACTTCACTCTTCGCTTCAGAACAAAATCGCTCGTTAACAATAATGCATTAAAAATTTGAAATAGTATAGATTTACATTTAATAACGTTTTCAGCAGGGAAAAGCAAGCCTCGGACGTCCTATCACTGGTGGACATTCCACGTGCGGTATGCTACAATCTCAAATAATTACGAAAATGTAAACATCCGGCGGGAGGAAACAATGCATCAAAAGACCGTATGCGCTTTCCAGAGGGCTGTAGGGATTCTTATATCCCTATGCCTTCTTTGCCCACCCTTTCAGGCGGCGTTGGGAACGTCGCTTGACGATGTTACGGTGGAGTCTGCGCCGCTTTCGGCAGCATCTACTGCGTTGGATGGCATGGTGCGCGTGTATCTGTCCTCCCTGGGCACCCCGACGACGCTTTCCCTCACGGTTGCCGGCAGCTACTCGCTAAGCACCGGGGAAACACTTTCCAGCGGAGAAACGCTCACCGTGGGCTTCAGCAGTACCTCCGGAGCAATCACGCTGACGCGAAACGGCGTGAAAACCAACATGGGCACCTACTTTGCGCTTCGCCGGCACAGCGCCAGCGGCACCAACGGCATTCAAATCGCGCAGGCGCGCAAGCCGGCTAATCCCTACCCCGGGGATCTGTCCTTCCAGTCGGTACTGCTAAGCAGCGGCACGTACAAGCTTTATACCGTCGCACACGTATACGTCGAGGATTATCTTTACGGCGTAGTCCCTTATGAAATGGGCAGCAGCGCGCCCGCCGAGGCGCTCAAGGCGCAGACGGTCGCGGCGCGTACCTATACCGTGCGCATGATGAACGCCCGCTCTTCCGGCTATTACGATGTGGTGGATACCACCGGCGATCAGACGTACAACGGCACGCCCAGCGGCTACGCGGCCTGCGTGGCGGCAGTTGACGCCACCAAGGGCGTGGTGCTGAAAAACGGGAGCGCCTACACCGCCACCTATTACGCCGCCTCCAATGGCGGGCAGACCGAATCCATCGCCAACATTTGGGGCTCATCCGGGTACAGCTATCTGGATGTGCACGACGATCCTTTCGATTACGCCAATCCCGACAGCGTGGTCAAAAAGACGACCGTCTACGCCGATTGCACCAGCGCATCCAACAACGCATCCTTAATGGCGCTGCTGAAAACCAAAGCGGTCAGCGCGCTTGCGGCGGCAGGGTATGCCGCGATCAGCG
Organism: Eubacteriales bacterium; assembly: GCA_021371895.1. Taxonomy (GTDB): domain Bacteria; phylum Bacillota; class Clostridia; order Christensenellales; family Aristaeellaceae; genus CAXXOK01. The sequence goes on from JAJFVI010000050.1 coordinate 2,137, forward strand.
CGAATACTACGCTCTCCATGGTAAAGAGCATTGTGGCGCACACGCCCATGTATGCTTCGCCCAGCCGCCTGTACACCAAAATGGATTTCACGCTGACCGCCGCCACCCAAAACTCGTCCGGTGCCACCGTAACGGCCACGACCACCGTGACCTGCGGCATCTTTACGGAGCTGGAAAGTTTGCTCTCCATGAGCATTCAATCCGGTTCCAACGAACTG
>JAJFVI010000062.1 GCA_021371895.1 Eubacteriales bacterium
CATTGATGGAGCCAGCTTTCGGCAACGGTTTCAATATATTACCTTTCCAATGCTGGCACCATCCATGACGATCAGCGTCATGCTGCTGTTAACGGGCAGTCTGAAAGTATTTGATCTGCCTTTCTCCCTTACCTCGGGCGGGCCGGGATACACGACCACGATGATCACCCAAATCATTATAAGCAAGGGCATTACCGAAAAAATGTATGGGAAGGCGACAGCGCTTTCCGTGATTTTCTTCGGGGTCATCTTTCTGCTCACCACTGTTCAGTTAACGTTGATGAAGCGAAGGGAGACGAATTTATGATCGCATCCCAAACAACCCCCAATAGAAAAATCCGCCGTCGGCCATTGAAGTTGGTTCTGGGCGAAGCGGTCATGCTCTTTTTAAGTCTGTTAATGCTAATCCCATTTTACTACCTTTTTGTCAATGTGTTCAAAACGCAACAGGAAGTGGCCATGACCCCCCTCGCGCTTCCTTCAAGCCTGTATTTTGACAATTTGGTAAGTGCATTTAGTCAGATGCGCTTTTTCAATGCGTTTAAGAACACAGCCATCCTCACGCTATCCTCGCTTGCTATCGTAATGGTGTTCGGCTCCATGGCCGGGTATGCTGTTAGCCGCAGGAAACACCCGATATACAGAATCATCATGCTCTATTTTCTGCTGGGCTTCATGATTCCGCTTCAAACGACGATGATCCCACTGTTTTTGCTGATGCAGAAACTGGGGCTCATCAATAAAATTTATGGTTTGATTATCCTGTCGTCCGGTGGTTGTACCTTCTCTTTTTTCCTTTACCAGGGCTTTATCAGCACGATTCCTTTCGATTTGGAAGAAAGCGCGCGTATAGACGGCGCGAACGTCTGGCAAACATTTTGGGTGATTATCTTTCCGCTATTGCAGCCTGTAACGGTTACCCTGTCTATTTTTCACGTTATGGGCTCATGGAATGATTTTGTGACGCCTTTCCTGTTCCTCCATTCCAGAGATAATGCTACCCTGATGCTGGAAATGTATCGCGGTGTTGGGGAATTCTCCAATGACTGGCCGCGTATGCTCTCCAGTATGGTCATCATCATATCACCACTGGTTCTGTTTTATCTGATCGCCCAACGTTACATTATCGATGGGTTGGTCGCCGGCGCTGTGAAGGGCTAACAGGTCGGTTGGGGAAAGGCGTTTTTCAATGAAAGGGGCATTTGTACATGGGCAGAGATGGCGTTGTGCTTCCATCGCCGTTATATCGTGATCCAATTTACGACGGCGCTACAGATCCTGTGGTGATTTGGAACCGGGAAGAAAAATGCTGGTGGATGCTTTACACGCAACGGCGCTCTCAGGGTGTAAATATTGGCGTTTCCAGCATACATGGCACCAGCATCGGCGTTGCTTCCAGCACCAATGGGGAACGGTGGCTGTATCGCGGCGCGTTACCGGGACTTGACTTCGAACCGGGACATAATACGTTCTGGGCGCCGGAGGTCATCTGGGCTGATGGAAAGTACCACATGTACGTCTCCTATATATCCGGCGTGCCCCAAGACTGGGATTGGCCCCGCCACATCGTCCATTATTCGGCAGACAACCTTTGGAAGTGGCGTTTTGAAAACAGTTTATCCCTCTCCTCCGACCGTGTTATTGACGCCTGCGTCTATGAGATCTCCAACGGCTGTTATAAGTTATGGTACAAGGATGAAGGTCACAATAGTTATACATATAGCGCTCAAAGCAAGGATTTATTCCATTGGGATGTGATTGGCCCAGAGATTACCGACTGTCCCCATGAGGGGCCTAATGTGTTTGAACTGGGCGGCAAGCGATGGATGATTACAGACTGTTGGAACGGCTTGGCTGTATATAGTACAGACGACTATGTAAACTGGCGACGGCATGAAGGTAATCTATTGCAAATTCCCGGCACGCGCGCAGAAGACGGCGCTATCGGCAACCACGCCGACGTTCTCGTTAAAAATGGACGTGCCTATATTTACTATTTCACCCATCCTGATTTTCCCTTGGAGAAGCGGAACATGCCAGGATTTGTGATAACGGGCAAAGAAGCGCATACGGTGGTACAGGCGGCTGAGTTGCTCGTTTTGGACGGCAGGTTGATCTGCGACAGGAACGCACCTGTATTTTTTGAGGCGAACAACAAAGAATAGCCGATGGACCTCGCTCCTCAGTTATTGGTACAGGGAGAAGAGTATGCCCGACAACATGTAAGCCTCTATTTTCCGGTGTGGGGGTTTCCTGGATCATTTTTATGCAGAAGCAATGCTTTTTTATCAATCCTATCCCACAAATTTCTATCCATACAGATACTTTTTATTTGCTGCGGAGGCGTTTCCGCTACGAAAGGCAACTCCAGCCAGACGCACCTCCCTGAAAACGTTAACGGCTTCCCCGAAAAAGACGGAGTTTCTGTGATTTTGTTGAAACGGTGCAGGATAAACAGCTGCTGCCTGAAATATAATAACATCGCCGATCTTTTTCCTGTTGACTGATTTCAGTTGAGCTAATAATAAAGGTGTTTTCCCATGGAACAGACGATCAAAATTGCACTTGTTCCTTGGCTGTGTTTCTGATATGATAACAATTGATAACAGGCTCTTAATATTTACTGATTTCGCAAGGCGAGCGGCTATCGCTTCAGTATTCAAAGACCATCAAATCGCAGGTCAGAGCATGTTTTTTTAGTGCGATGATAATGTAATTCTGCTTACTACAACGATGTCTGATCGGTTGACAAGAGAGAATCAAGGTGAAAACAGTTGCCCGTTCTTGCATACATCCAAATGAATTTTTTCGGAATATTAGTCCTATTCTTCTTTTGGCAAAATCAGCGAAAGTCGGGCAGTTTATCTCTGGACGACCATCTGTTTAACGGTATCCTGATCGTCACAATGGTTGAGCAGTTGATGGATGCCGGTCAATGGGCGCTGGACGGAGCAAGCTTTAGTGGCGTATACGCACTGCAAATGCTTTGCTATTCACTGGGATACGCCATAGCGCCTGTGATTACGTGCCTATGGGTTATGTACTGCGACCTTCGTGTGAACATGGATGAGCGCGGCCTAAAAAGGCGAACGCCGTTATACCTCGTTCCGATCATCCTCAACACCCTGCTTTTAGTAGCCAACCTGTTTACCCCACTGGTATTCAGGATTGATGCCGCGCATATATACCACCGTGACCACTTTTTTATGGTATATATGGTGCTGATGTACGTGTATGGATTCATTTCCTTACTGCTGGTACTCCGTAAAGCCAGCCAGCGCAACGCTTCCATGGAACGAACGGAGTTCCGCTATATGGCCTTGTTTATCATTCCGCCGCTTATTGCCGGCGTGCTGCAATGGATCTATTACGGGATCTCCCTGATCTGGTTAAGCATGGTACTGTCGATCATTCTTGTGTACGTAAACGTGCTGAGCCGTCAGATTTTAACAGACCCGCTTACAGGGCTTAACAACCGGCGCAAGTTGGACCGATATCTAGGCATGCAAATCAATTCCACTGAAAATAACCAGACATTGTTTCTAATGATATTGGACGCAGATGGTATTAAAAAAATTAACCACAATTTAGGTCATGCTGCGGGTGATCGTGCGTTGGTGGCAATTGCGAATATTCTTAAGAAGCTTCGCATGAGCCGGGATTGCTTTCTAGCCCGATTGGGGGGCGATGAGTTCTTGATCCTCGGTCACGATCAAAACGAGACAAATCCAGAGATAATCACCAAACGGATTGAGAAGCAGATCAGCGAGTTTAACGCTACTACCACGGAGCCATTCCAGCTTTCATTGAGTATTGGCTGGGCATACTTCCATCCTCAGAATAGGAACACAGTAGACGCGCTATTAAACGCTGCAGACCAAAGTATGTATCAGGCTAAACGCGCAAAGCAAAGGCACTCGCCTAAGCTTTACAGAACAATGAAATTTACGCATGTTAAATTTGATCGGCCTTGATGGATATGCCCGGTGTTTCCGCTTACGTTGATGCGCTTTACCCTTTATTGCACAGCACATCGTGGCCAATCCAGACGAGACCTTACGATTTCCAGCGTATATTGACTGCGCCGCAGGCTACCGTTTAGCGTAGCATAGGGAGAACGATTGTTAGGATTATGGAGAGAGTCACTTTACAGACGAGAGAGCGGCCAAGTATAGCCGTTCTCTCGTTAAATTTGTGTTATAAGGCTTTGCGGGCCATCCTATTTTTCGCTTTGATACCAGTGTTTTGCATTCATAGACGCCGGTTTCTCCATTGCAATCATAAAATGCCGCAAAGAAGTCAAGAAGGCGGCGTTTGGCCGGGGGGCCGTACGTCATAGCTGTGCAGGAGCTTTTAGCGCAGGTGAACCGTAACGCTCATGCCGCTTCGCAGGTTTGCAGTATCTTCAAGCGACACGTAAACGGTGTATTTCGCGCCGTCGTTCTGCGTGGAAGAGAGGTATGAGATCGATTCGACCATACCCGCAATCTGATCGCGCGCTGCCAGCGCGTCCAGTTCCACTTTCACGTTCTGTCCGATGGCGATGGCGTCCAGATCGCTCTCGTCAACATCGAAAGTTACCCATAGCGCATCCTGCGCGTAAAGGGTGGCGAGTACTTCATCTTGGGTGACAGCGGAGCCCGCGGTTTGCGGGAGGCTCACCAGCACGCCGTCCACGGGAGATACGACCGTATCGCTTACGGGCTGCAGCCCGTCCAGTGCGCCTGCAACGGTTTCCAGCAGCAGGTCGCCGCGTTTCACGCTTTGCCCCTCGGTGACCGCGCAGCGGAGCATGCTGCCTTCGGCGGTAATCGCGGTAGCTTCCGCCTGCTGTATACGGGCGCTGCGGGCAAGGCGGTTTCCGGTGGAAAGAGCTTCATCTTTATAAATATCTACGTTGTCCTCCGGGTCCAGATTGCTTTGCAGCACCTCCACAGTAAAGCTGCGGCCGCTTACGGTGGTTACGACGCCAGTGCCGATGCGGGCGTCATCCTCGGTACTTTGCATGTATACGATGTCCCCGGGGTTTACGTACCGATTCGCATTATGGGTGTTGGTACTATCGTATGCGCCGGAGGTGGAGGCGGAAACGGTGTATTTGCCCGCCGGTTCCAGATACAGCAGCGCCCCGTAACGTGCGGCAACCTGCGCGGCGTCGTCGCCGGGGTTGGCCTGTAACCCACGCACGGTGCCATCGAATGGCGCGTAGACTTTTGTGGTCGAAAGGGTGAATAGCGGTTGTCCGGCAGTCACGGCATCCCCTACGCGCAGAGTGAAATCCTTTAGGTTACCGCCGAACGGAGCAGACAGGGTGACCGTATCCCGATATTCCACCGCTCCGGCATAATCCAAGTTGCTTGGAGTGGCCTCGGCCAGCGCGGGGATGGAAAAAGCCACGAGGCTAAGCACGAGCAACGAACCAAGACACTTTTTAAACATACGTTTACTTCCTTCCAATCAATCAGATGCTGCGCAGAGCATCAATGGGGTTGAGTGCGCTGGCTTTGCGCGCGGGGGCCCAGCCGAACCCGATGCCGACTGCTGCTGAAAAACCTACGCCTAGTACGATGGCCATACCGGAGATGGCGAAGCTCAGATTGGCGATAACGCTGAAGATGTAGGATATGCCCAGGCCCAGCACAATGCCGATCAGGCCGCCGGATATGCTCAGGATGATCGACTCAATCAGAAATTGCAGCTGTATCTGCCCCGGTTCCGCGCCCAGAGCTTTTCGCAGGCCGATCTCCGCGGTGCGTTCGGAAACGGTGACCAGCATCATGTTCATAATGCCGATACCGCCCACCAGCAGCGCGATGGAGGCGATGCCCACCAGCAGCATCGTCATCATGGAAAGCATGGTATCCATTGTGTTCAGCAGGCTTTCCATGTTGATAATCTTGTAGCTGTCATCTTTATAATTAAAGGCAGCGTCCAGCACGCCTTTCAGGCTGGTTTGCACCTGGTCGGTGTATGCGGTGTCGGAGACGTATACGCTCAGTGATGTGATATTGCGCCGACCGGCCAGCGTCAGGGCGGAGGTATAGGGGATGATAACCCTTCCGGAATCCGAACTGCTTCCCTGCGCCTGCGTCATCACGTCGCTGCTGTCGGCGTCGGAAAGGGTGCCGATGATGAGGTAGGCATACCCGTTAATGTGGATGGTCTGGCCGAGCGGATCTTTGCCATAGAACAGGCTTTTCTGCGCTGCGGCGTCCAGCAGCGCAACGTGGTTGCGGCTTTGCACATCCAGCGGGGAAATCGCCCGTCCGCGAGCAACCAGATTCTGATTGCGCTGAAAGTAAACCTCATTGTATCCGTCAATGGTCACGTCTTCCACCCAGGCGTCAGCGGATTTCACGGTGGCCGTATTACCGACGCTGGGGGAAACGCCCTGCACGTAAGGCAGTGTGCGGATGCTTTCCAGATCCTCGGCGGACAGACCGGTCTTGAGCGCCGTGCCCCCTGCGTTGACCACCAGGCGGCCCGTGCCCATGGCGGTGAACTCCTCTGTGACCGCCGATGTGGCGCTTTGCATGATGGTGATCAGCGCGATGATGGCTGTTACGCCGATCACGATGCCCAGCACTGTCAGGAAAGAACGCATTTTACTGTCCCAGATGTTTGCCACGGACATCCGCAGACTTTCCTTCCACAAGCCGAACTTCTTTTTAAGCATGTGTCTCTTCCCCCTCCATCAGCTCGCCGTCGAGTATATGTACGATCCTGCGGGCGTGCTGCGCGATGGAAAGATCGTGTGTGATCATGATAATGGTATGACCTTCGCTGTTAATTTCCCCAAACAGCTCCATAACCTGTTTACCCGTGGTTTGGTCCAGCGCGCCGGTTGGCTCGTCTGCCAGCAGGATGCTGGGATTGGTGACCATCGCACGGGCGATGGCTACGCGCTGCTGCTGTCCGCCGGAGAGCTGGTTGGGGTGGTGGTGCAGCTTATCCTGCAAGCCAACCCGCACAAGCATTTCCTCGGCGTTCCGCCAACGTTCTTTTTCACCCATGCCGCTGTAGATCAGCGGCAGTTCCACGTTGCGTATGGCGTCCATACGTGGCAGCAACTGAAACGACTGGAACACGAACCCGATCTCCTTGTTGCGGATCGCGGCCAGCTGCTTCGCGTCCTGTTTGGAAATTACGCGTCCCTTCAGGACATATTCCCCTTCGGAGGGCGTATCCAGACAGCCGATAATGTTCATCAGCGTCGTTTTTCCGCTGCCGGACGGCCCCAGGACGGAAAGGAAATCGCCTTCCACTACGGTCAGGTCGATCCCTCTTAAAACGGTCTGCCACTCGTCGCCCATGTGGTAGCGCTTCACAATCCCCGTCATCCGGAAAAATTCGTCGTTCATGTTATTGCACTCCAGACGATATATTGCTCTTGCTGCGCTGCGTCATAATCTCCTGCAAGGTGGCGGCGGCGGTGGGCACATACAGGACGATATCGCCGCTTTGCAGCCCCTTGGTGATCTGCACGTGGACACCGTCGTTGAATCCCTCCTCATCGGGGTTCCTTTCGATGGTTTTCCCGTTGCGCATGTAAACAAAGGGTATGTTGTCACTCTCAAAGCTGACCGAGTCGATTTTCAGCAATATCGCGTTTTCCACCTGCTGGTTAAGCACGTCCACCGAGATCTGCATCCCCGGCAGCGCGTCCTGCGGTAAGGAGACGCCCGTCAGATCAACGGTCGCCACATAATAGCTCAGGTCGCCGGATTGGACGGCGTGCTTGTTGATCGCGCTGATGGGAGCCTCGAAGTTTGCGCCGATGCCGTCTACCGTGATCGTTACCGTCTTGCCGATGGTTACGGTGGAAACGTCATATTCATCCACCTTGAAGGTGGCTTTCATACTGCTAAGATCCATCATCTCTAAAAGCGCGTCACCGGTACTCACCACGCTATCTTTGGCGACGTCGATGCTGGTCACTTCACCCGCTATTTCCGCCTTCAGTATAGTGCCGTCCGTCAGCCGCATCAGCCGCGTGTTTTCGGGTATTACACTATTGGGCTCCACATAGATTTCCGAAACCGTCGTATCGCTGGGTGCTAAAACCGTCATCGACTTGGTTACGTCCAGCGAGCCCGAAAAGTTATAATACGTTACCAGATTACCTATTGTCGCCGTATCCTCTGCATAGCGGATCGTTTGATTCTGATCCAGCAGCAGTTTACCGCCGATAAACACTACAAGCAGTACGGCAACGATCACGATCCATTTCTTACGCCTTTTCACAACAAGAACCTCCTAATTTGCTTTCCCCCGGAACTTTGATGAGTATAAAGCCGGTCGATAAACTCAACATGAACTGTACGGAAGAATCTTTAAAATGTATCCGCCGGTTTGCGAGCCATGCCGCGGTGGGCCGTGCCCATTCACCGTGTTTCAAACCTGACCGTTAAGCGGCAGGTGAACGAGGAACTCCGCCCCTTCGCCCGCCCTGCTTTCGCAGGTGATGTCGCCGCCGTGCAGCCGAACGATCTTGCGTGCCAGCGCCAACCCCAGCCCGTTGCCGGGTGCGGCGCTGTCGGCATCCGAGTGATAGAACTTATCGAAGATATGGCCCAGCTCTCCCTCCGGAATTCCCGCGCCATAATCTCGGAAAATGACGTCAGCCTGATCGCCCTCTGTTGTCAGCCGGATTACGATGCGGCCGCCGTCTCGCGAAAACTTGACGGCGTTATCCAGAAGATTCAGCCATACCTGACTGAGCATTTCATCGTTGCCGTAGAGCGAAACCTCCTCCAGATCCACTTCCAGTTCGATGTTTTTGCCCTCCCATGCTGATTGCAAAAGAAGCACGCACCTGCGCAGCTGCTCGCTTAAATTCAAAAGCTTACGGTTAGTGACGATGGCCTGGTTTTCATAGCGGGACAGATTCAACACATTGGTCGCCATAGACGCGAGCCGGGAAGATTCGCGAATGATGATGTCCAGATATTCGTCGCGTTCCTGAGCGGGCATGTCCTCCGCCTTCAGGAGCTCGGCAAAGCCTTTGATGGAGACGATCGGCGTTTTAAACTCGTGCGAGAAATTGTTGATGAAGTCGCTGCGCAATAGCTCAATGCTGCTCAGTTCCTCCGCCATGCGGTTGAAGCTGTCACGCAGCACCCGGAACTGCATGGGACGGTTGAGTTGGATCCGCGTGGAAAAATCGCCTGCCGCCAGCTTGTTGGTCGCGTCGATCATCGCCTGAATGGGCTTGAGTGGAATGTGGCCGAAAGCGAGCGAGACAAACGTGCCTACAATGGCACTCGCGAGCAGCAGCGCCATCATGAGCGGGAAGGCGTTGTGTACACCCATCCTGTCCACCACCCCAAGATGCAGCAATGCCAAGGCAAATGCCACCATGATCAGGCCGGTGATGACGAAGATCAGCAGCACAACAAACGAGAACAACACCGAAAGCCGCATACCGCGTAACCATCGCGTCATCAAACTCTTTTCACCGCCTTATAACCCAGCCCCCATACGGCAACCAGCTCGAATTCCGGGTGATTTTCAAAACGCCTGCGGAGGCGGTTGATATGCACGTTCACGGTGGTGTCGCCGCTTTCGGATTCCATACCCCAGATTTCGTCCATGAGCTGGATGCGGGTAAAGATTTGATTAGGGAAGGAAAGCAGCTTATAAAGCAGGTAAAACTCCTTCTGCGGCAGCGTTTGCCGATCCTCTCCGCGTGATACGGTAAGGGTGTCATACTCCAGCACCACCTCGCCAAGTTGCAGCCGGTGTTCGTTGATGATCTGCGAGCGCCGCAGCAGCGCGCGGATGCGCAGAAGCATTTCTTCCATATCCACGGGCTTGGTAATGTAGTCGTCGGCGCCAGCGAGAAAGCCCTTGTGTTTATCGTCTGGTAACTGCTTGGCCGTTATCATGAGGATGGGCGTATTATTACCGTTTTCTCTCAATTCGCGGGTCAAAGCGTAGCCGTCCATGCCGGGCATCATGATATCCAGCAGGAGGATGTCGATGTGTTGTTCGTCCAGCACTCGAAGCGCTTCCTGCCCGTCCTGAGCCGTAAAAACTTCATATCCGGCCCGGTGGAGCACCGTTTCCAGCAATTTACGCGTGTTTGGTTGATCGTCCGTCACAAGCACTTGGAACATACGCGTACACCTCCTATGCCATTATACCCAAAAAAGATGAACTCAAAAGAAAATACGTTCAAAAAATACAATTTTGCGTTTGGAAACGACCAGAGAAGGTCCGCGGCGTCCGTACACCAGCACCCAAAGGCGGGAAGGCAGGCTTGCGACTGCGTCGCGAGCACGTTCTCCCGCCCTCTTGTCAACCCACGCGACATATAATAAAAATGGATAGTATGGATGTGAGTATGCGCGATGAACAGAAGGAGTTTCATTATTCACCGGCTCAATGGGGAAGGTTGCACACGCGCAGGGGTAATGTTATAATGTTTTCCATAACATGGGTTCGTTGGAAGGAGGGTTTGGAATGGAGGATCATCCTGTGCGCGTTGTTGTGCTCCAAAGCGATTGCCCCCGCTATCAGGTTGGCGACGAAGTGGTGTTTGAAGGCGCGTTTGTAAACAAAGAAAAGAGCGCCGCTTTGTGCATGGTGGCGCTGAATGCAATATACCCTTTCGTTTACGCGGCGCGCCGCGGCGGTTCCGTTAAGCCCACGCCCGTACAATGCCCGGATTGCGGGGAGTGTGTCCGTTTCCAGGTGGAACGGCTGGATTGAGCCTGTACCATGCTGCGATGTTTTGCTGTAATCCGTCCCATTTTTGGGTTGTTGCCCTTTATGGTTTGATATAAGCATAGCCTTGTTGCTGTTTTTCAACAAGCTCCAGCACTCCTGCCGGAACAACCGAAACGAACGAGGGCAGTTGATCCTTTGGGATGTTCAACTTTCGAAGTGCATTGTTACAAGCCATAAACTGTACGCCTTTTTCGGAAAGTTGCCGCATAATCTGCCGTTCTGGCTGTGATTCCGAATTGGCATAGAGCGTCACGGCTTCGGAATTTGCCAGTACTTCAACAATCATATCCGCGCCATCCAACGCCTGCATAAGGTTTTGAACATTACCCAATGCAAGGCCCCACTTGCGCATTTCATCAACATGGAAAACAACGCCTTTGTTCATCCGTTCACGCCCCCTTATTTGATTATCCTTTATATATCAACAAATCCCGGCAGTGAATCGGATATAAATCTGTTTGATAATGAATCCATATAATCGTTTCGTTGGTTTTGACTATAAAGATAACCGTGAATGCATACTAATTTATAAATATCAGCATACCAAGAGAATTACATATTGCCTTAAAGAATTATATGACATATAATCTAATATATGGGTATATTTGTTTGCCATACGCCGGAAAGCGCAATGGTGCCTTACGGATGGATTTGTACATCAGCCCTTATTCGTTCCGTCACGAAGATCGCAAACCTATGAAAACCAAATATCACAGGGAGGCAAACCAACATGAAAAACAAAGAACTCCTTTACTCCTTCCTAAAATGTTCAGGTGCTACGCTGGGAACATGGTGTACTGTCATGCAGTTACTGCCGCTTATGCATAAACAAGTGCCGTCGTTTATGCAGAACCTCGTGCATCTGATCGCTGTGATTCTCTTCGTCACTCTGGTTTATTTTAGCTTCATCGTTTCACGCGTCATTCTGAAGACCCATAAAATACATAATAGCGAAAGAGAAATCCGCTTATGCATCGGTAATCTGCTTC